>DATBYL010000427.1:0-3151 GCA_036513735.1 Candidatus Acidiferrales bacterium | reverse complement strand
CAGTGGCACTTGCACACGAATTTGTGCATCCCGAAAGCCGGTGGAGTTCAACATGCCGACTTCACAAAATTTGGATTGATGGGATCGATCACCACCAAGGCGTCTTGCGACGCGAACGGCGGCAGATTTTATCCGATTCTTTTCGGCTGGATGGTGCATGTGTATCCCTTCGAGCCGACCAAGGAAAAGATTTGGGAACAGTAGAATTTCTGAAGAGGCGCGGATAGAATAATTTAAAATTCGGTTTTGCGGTTCAAGAAAATTATATGAATACAAAAACGTTTGGAACTTCCCATTTTCGATTTGCAATTGCGCGATTTGCCGCAGTAGCAGCACTGCTACTCGTCACGATGTCTGCATTCGCTGGGCAGGCTGGCTCCCCGGAAATTATGCCGCTCAATCAGATCAAGCCCGGAATGAAAGGCGTGGCCTACACAATTTTCAGCGGCGATCAAATTGAGAAATTCGATCTCGTCGTGCTCGGAATTCTTCCCGACCTGCTCGGCCCGCACAAAAACATCATTCTTGTACAACTTGTTGGTCCGAAGGTTGAGCATACCGGTGTCGTCGCAGGAATGAGCGGCAGCCCCGTTTACATTGACGGAAAACTTGTCGGCGCGCTCGCGCTGAAATTCGGCTCGTTCACAAAGGAAGCGCTCGGCGGCGTTACGCCCATGGAAAACATGATGGAAGTGACGCCACCGGCCCCGCACGCAAGTGTTGCATCCGCGAGCAGCGATTCCAACGCGAATGATTCTGAAATGGTCGCAGGTAACCAGCCGCGATACGAACTGAGTTCAGATATCGTCGATCACAGCTCCTGGCTGAGGCAGGACGATGCATCACACCTTGGCGGTGCGTATCTGACTCCCATTGAAACGCCGCTGGTTTTTTCCGGCATTTATCCTTCCGTGCTCGCGCATTTTGCTCCGCAACTTTCTCAATACGGATTGGTTGCCGTTTCGGGCGGCGCGGGCGCACCGCAGCCTGATGACGCAAATATCGTTCCCGGAGATATGGTCAGCGTGATGCTCGTGAGCGGTGACATGACCGCTGCGGCGTCGTGCACCGTCACAGCGATTATCAAGAATAGAATTTACGCGTGCGGCCATCCGATTTTCGGCCTCGGTGACGTGAGTCTTCCTCTCGCGCGCGGCCGCGTAGTCACGACCATGTCGTCGCAGGATAGTTCGCAGAAGATTGTCACGACTGGCGGAATTATCGGCACGCTCACCGCGGATCGTCTCTCGGCAATCATGGGGACATCCGGCACCGTTCCGAGAGTGATTTCAATGGACATGAGTCTTCTGACGCCCGCTGGCGAGCACAAGTCTCACTACGAACTTGCCGACAATAAAGATCTCACTCCGCTTCTGGTCGGACTTGTTGCGCAAAATGGTTTGACCTCAAATAATCTTTACAGCGAAGGCAACACGCTTAAACTTTCCGGCGAAATCCAAATCGCCGGACATTCTTCCGTGCAATTGGAAAATATGTTCGCGCCGAGCGGCGCGCTTTTGCAGGACAGCGCCATCGCCGTTGGCACGGTGCAGGCGCTTTTCTCGCGCATCTTCACAAATCCGTACGAGCAACCGAAGATCGACCATATTTCACTTAAGCTCGAAAGCATTCCAGAGCGGCGCTTCACGGCCATCGAAGGCGCGTGGACGGATGCGACTGAAGTTGTGCCCGGACAAACTGTGCAGGTGAAAGTTTTATTGCGCGCGTATCGGGGATCAGCCGAGCTGCGTACAATTCCAATTACGATTCCCGCGCAAGTGGACCGTGGCGTAAATCTGCGAATTCTCGTCAGCGATTCGCTTGGAGCGGATCGCACCTTGCGCCCGATTTCTCCGCAAGCTTCGGCAGGCCAGGCCGGCGGACTTGAACAGTACATCCGCATTTTGAATCGCGAACGCCGCAACAATCGCCTTTACGTCACCATATTGCAGCCGACGACAACTTTATTGCTGGAAGATAAAGAGTTGCCCAACGCGCCACTTTCCGCAGTGAATGTGTTGAATCAGCGGCGCGGCGAACCAAATGCAACCATGCTGCGCGAATCTCTGGCGGGCGAATGGTCATTGCCGACCGAAGGCGTGATTTCCGGAACCGTATCGCTTTCCGTTCGCGTGAAATAATTTTCACAGTTCCGAAGCGTGGAAGAAGCGCGCGGCATTTTCCGAAAGAAATTCCTGGAGAATACGAAAATGAATCGAGTTCGACGCAAGCCCCGGCTGTTTGCAGCAGGAATTCTTGCGGTCGTGGCGGCGTTCCTCGCCGGCTCCGCGTTGCGCGCCGAGCACACTCGCTACTGGCGCCAATCGTCATTCGAGGAATTCGACAAAGGCATCGCAAAAGGTGTCGCGCTCCGCAGCGACGGCAAGCTCATGCTCGCGCCGCGATTTGAGCCGATGTCCGATCCAAATTCCGCGTTCCTGTGGGCATTACGCGCGGACTCCAAAGGAAATGTTTACGTGGCTGGCGGATCCGGCGCAAAAGTAGTTCGCTATGACGCAGCAGGAAAGACTTCCACTTTCTTCACGGCCGATGAACTTTCCGCGCAAGCTCTGGAAGTCGACGCAAAAGATAATCTTTACGTCGGAACTTCGCCGGACGGACGCGTCTACAAAATCACTCCAAGCGGCGACAAGAAAATTTTCTTTGAGCCGAAAACAAAATATATCTGGGCGCTGGCGCTGGATACGACTGATGGAACGCTTTACGTCGCCACCGGTGACGGCGGCACCATTTTTTCTGTGAAGCCTGATGGAAAGAGCGAAGTTTTCTACAAGAGTGACGAAGCGCACATCCGCGCAATCACTTTCGATCATCAAGGCAATTTGCTCGCGGGTACGGAACCCGACGGCCGCATTATTCGCATTTCAAAATCCGCGCCGCCGGCTGGAAAATCCCGCCAAGGCTTCGTGGTTTATGAAACATCGAAAAAGGAAATCACTTCGCTGATCGAAGACGCCACCGGCAATTTGTACGTTGCCGCGATTGGCGATAAATCGCGCAATTCCAGTTCAACATTCTCGGACGCGACCGAGATTTTGAATCCCTCGCCGGCGCTTGGCGGCGGTCAGCCCGGCGGTGGAAACGTGTTTGTGCTCGGCGGCGCGCCGCAGCAGCAGCCGATCGGACAAAC
>DATBYL010000426.1:0-3911 GCA_036513735.1 Candidatus Acidiferrales bacterium | reverse complement strand
CGATATTGTCGTCGCAGCAATGGGCCGTCCCGGAATGATTGCCGCCGATTGGATCAAGCCCGGCGCGACGGTAATTGATGTGGGCACAACGCGCGTCACCGACAGCGAGCAAGCGGAAAAACTATTTGCGAATTTTCCGGAGCGTCTCGCGAAATTCCGCGAGAAAGGTTTTACCGTTGTGGGCGACGTTCATCCGGACGCCGCGCAAATTGCCGGAGCAATCACTCCAGTGCCCGGCGGAGTAGGTCCGCTAACCATTGCGATGCTGATGAGCAACACCGTGAAGGCATGCGAAATGCGCCGCGACAAATCGCGATACGCGCGAGAGCGAGCCATCGCCGAGCACGCGGACGTGCCCCAAATAAAACACTAATGCTGCGCGTGGGACTAACAGGCGGAATTGGCTGCGGCAAAAGCACCGTCGCGAAGATGATGCGCGAACTTGACTGCCGAGTAATTGACGCCGACAAAATCTCCCGCAACCTCGCCGAGCCCGGCCAACCTGCTTACGACGAAATTGTCGCTGCGTTTGGAAATGAAATTCTTCAAGCCGATGGCCATATGGATCGCGCGAAAGTTGCTCACTTAGTGTTCGCCGACGCGTCCAAACTCTCGACGCTCAATAAAATTCTGCATCCGCGCGTAATCGCCGAAGAGGAACGCCAATTAGTGGAAATCGCTCGCACCGAACCCAACGCCGTGGCCGTAGTTGAAGCGGCGCTCCTGATTGAAGCCGGACATCACAAAATATTGCAGCAGCTGATCGTCGTGTGGTGCCGGCCGGAACAGCAAATCGAACGGCTGACAAATCCGCGCGGCCGCGGAATGTCACGCGACGACGCGATTCAACGCATCGCCGCGCAATTGCCGCTCGACGAAAAACGCCGGATGGCCACGGACGAAATTGATAATTCCGGATCGCTAGAATCCACGCAGAAACAAGTTGAAGCACTCGTCGCGCGATTAAAAGTAGGAGCGGGCTGTTTACCCTGAGCGAAGTCGAAGGGTGACCCGCCCGCCTCCGAATGAATCAGACGAAGTGGTTCACGAAATAGATTAGGAGAGCAATCATGGCTACAAATAAAAAAGCCGCAAGCATCGTTCGTCTAGTTTCGGCAGGCGCGCTAATCGCGCTCGCGGCCTACTGGGCCGGAGGCAAATGGGGCGAACACCAAATTCAGCGCGTGGAAAATGTTTTCGCGCAAACCGCGGGCCAGCGCGCCGCAAGCAAACCGTACAGCCTGACGCCGGACGAATCGCTCACCGTGAAAATTTACAGCGAAGCGTCGCCGGCCGTCGCGAACATTAATACTCAGGCCGTCGAGTACGACTTCTTCAGAACTCCCGTGCCTGTGAAGGGCGCCGGCTCCGGCTTCCTGATTGATCCGCGCGGCTACGTCGTCACCAACTATCACGTTGTGGAAGGCGCGCAGAATATTGAGGTCACGCTCGGCGATCACACGCGCTATCCGGCAAAGTTTGTCGGAGCGGACGAAAGCAACGACGTAGCGCTGGTCAAAATTGACCTGAAGGGCAAAACGATCACCGCGTTGCCGCTGGGCGATTCCGATAATTTGCTCGTTGGACAAAAAGTTTTGGCGATTGGAAATCCGTTCGGCGAATTTTCCAGCACACTCACTACAGGAGTCGTCAGCGCCATCGGACGCACAATTCAGACCGGCGAAACGACTATCATTGACGAGGCAATTCAAACCGACGCCGCGATCAATCAGGGAAATTCCGGCGGCCCGCTGCTGAATTCGCGCGGCGAAGTGATCGGAATCAACACGGCTATTTACACTCCTTCGGGAACCACGGCCGGAATTGGCTTTGCAATCCCAATCGACACCGCGAAAAAAATCGTGCAGGACCTGATCACGGAAGGCCGCGTGCACCGCGCATCACTCGGAATTCCGTTGATGCTGGAACTCTGGCCGGATTTGGCTGAAGCGCTGAACTTCAGCACGAATCAGCAAGGACTCTTAATTGAGCGCATCAGCGCGAATGGTCCGGCGGCGCGCGCTGGATTAAAAGCTGGCGATCAGGTACGGCGGCTTGGATTTTTCCAGCAAATTATTCTCGGCGGTGATTTAATTGTGGCCATTGACGGCAAGGACATCACCCGCAAACTTGATCTCGATGTGATCCTGAATCACAAGAAACCCGGCGACACCGCGCGCGTCACGATTTTTCGCGGAGGAAAGAAAATGGACATCAACGTGACGTTGGGTGAAGCGGCGCAATCCGGAGACCGCTGATGCTGTAGAGGCGCCGCTTGCTGCGCCCTCAACCGAACGTCAAGTGAAATTCGCTTTCGCGCACGCCATCACGCGTTCCAGCGCTCCCTCGCAAGTCTCCTCTCGTCCTCGGACAACCCGAACCAACTTTCCGCCGCCGATTGTACACGCTCCAACTCGCACTGCATCTCCGCGTGCTTCGCTTCCACCGTTTCGCGATCCGCGTCACGCGGCACTTCAATCGGCGGCGCAAATATCATCACGACACGCGAGAACGGACGCGGAATCTGCAACGTGTCCCACGTATTCAACTTCTTCGCGTGTTCATACCCAACATGAAAGACTTCAATCGGGCATCCACTGCTTCGCGCCAGAATTGCGGGGCCCGGCTTCGCTACAAAGCGCGGACCGCGCGGACCGTCAATCGTGAATCCGACGTCACGGCCTTCACTCAATCGTTGCTCCAGTTCCGCCAGACCGCGAAGACCGCCCCGCGTGGAACTTCCCAGCGCGGTTCCAAATCCAAATTTCTTAATGATTCGTCCAATCCACTGGCCGTCAAAATTCGTGCTGTGCAAGACGACTACGCCGCGATTGCGTCCCCAATAAAGTACGCCCAAAATTCCGCAATGCCAGAACGTCCAAATAATTCTCCGCTGCTGCGCATAAATCCGCTCGGCGTGTTGCCATCCAAGAATTTCGTATCGCAGAGTGCAGCCAATCAAACGCACACCTACGGAAACTATCGCGGCAATAATCGGGATTTGCGTCCGCCGCCACAGAGAATATTTCGGCAGCCGCGCGTCAAAATGAGTGTTTGGCGGGGGCTGGCCCGCGGTGGACTTTTCGGATTCTGGCATCGCGTATAGTATAGGCGAACCGATTGCGAGCCGCTTCAGCGATTCCGGCGGCGCACCGGCGGTGAACGCAATCCCGAACTCGGCTGGCCGCATCCAAATCACAGTGAAGAATATCTCTCTACAAGAATGCCAAATGCCGCCGCGCTTCTCGCGCGCATCACGAACACTTCGTTTCGCCACGCAATTTTTCAGGACGGCGATCGCTCTAGCGTTGACGATTTCCGTTGCCTCCGAAATTCGCGCGCAAGGCAATCGCGAACTCGTCGGTCGCGTTGAAGGACAAGACTTCGTCGTCGAAAATTCCATCGGCGAACCCGTTCCGCCGGGAGAACTCGCTGAGCATTTGTCGAGCGGCAATCGTCTCGTTGTGCGTTCCGGACAAGCGCGAATTATTCTGGAAGGCGGCGGTGACATTTTAATTTGCGGCGCCGCGCAACTTGAATTGCTGAAGGCGCAGGGTGCGATCACTATCGCGCTCGATCACGGAACACTTCGCGTGCATGTGAAAAAATCGGATCCCGTTTCGGTATTTACTCCGCTCGTTCTTGCGACCACGGTTTCAATCGGTGGAGGGGAGCGCGACGTCACGGTCGGCCTCGAAAAAACTGGCGAGATGTGCATCCGCGCGAAAAGTGGCGCTGTGCGCGTCGGCCAGCAATTGAGCGGCGAAAGTTTGATCGTTCCCCAATTCGGCGGACTAACGCTTTCCGGCGGTCAAATCAACGCGGTGTCTGCCTCCGCGCCCGGCTGCACGTGTGAAGCGGATACGATCAAACTTTCTCCGCCGCGAGCGAATCGGGTTCAACAATCGCTC
>DATBYL010000425.1:0-15458 GCA_036513735.1 Candidatus Acidiferrales bacterium | reverse complement strand
CCGCCGGCAAACTCGGCTCCCGCGTCTGAATAGCGGCCGCCAAATTCCTCACATCCGCCGGAACCAAAGCGATCGTCTTCGCTTCCTGCGCGGAATTCGCCGCGAGTCCCGCCGAGGAGTCCATCCGCAACGAATTATTTTTCCGAATCATCCTCGGCACAGCGAAAACTATTCCGCCCACCAAACAAACTCCCGCCAATCCCGCCACCAATATTCGTTGCTTCTTCTTGCTCTGCAAGACTTCCCAATTCGATTGGCTCAACCTTCCGCGCACGTCGTTCACGCCAGCCAGCACGCCTCGATACGCCGCCACTCCCAACTTCTCCAACTCCAGCCCGATATTCCGAGCCGGCGCCTTCGCCAGCGCCTGCGTCTTCTCCAACGACTGTGTCTTCAACAACTCCTGTGTCTGCGCCGGCGCTTGCGTCTGCATCAACGGTTGCGTCTTCAGCATTTCTTGCGTCTTCACCATCACTTGCGGCGCATCCGTCAACGCCGCCGCCAACTCATCCATACTCTGAAATCGTTTCGCCGGGTCCTTCTGAATGCATCTCACAATAATCGCTTCAGCCTGCGCCGAAAGCCCGGGAACAACTTCCCGCGCCGGCGTAGGATATTCACGCAATTGCTTCAACGCGACCGCCAGCGGCGCATCCCCTTCAAACGCCTCCGAACTCGTAACCATCGAATACAGCAACAATCCCACCGCGTAAATATCTGTGCGCCCGTCAACTCCCCTGCCGCTCACCTGCTCCGGCGCCATGTACGCAGGCGTGCCGATCATCGTGCTGGTCATTTGAACGGCAACCTGAGCCGGACGCGCGATGCCGAAATCCATAATCTTCGCGGCGCCGCTCGCATCAATCATGATGTTCGCCGGCTTCAAATCGCGGTGCACGATACCCTGCGCGTGCGCCTCACCCAGGCCCGCGCAAATCTGCTTCGCAATCTTCACCACTTCATTCCATGGCAGTCGCCCGTTTTGCTGCAGCCACACCTGCAAACTTTTCCCTTCCACAAACTCCATGGAAATATACGTGTGCCCTTCCGAGCGGTTAAATTCGTGGATACGGCAAACATTCTTGTGCGTGACTTTCCTCGCCAGCCGCACTTCTTTTCTCAAATTTTCCTGCATCTTCGGATCAGCCGCAACGTCTGCCCGCAGCACCTTCAGCGCAACAATATCTCCCGTTTCCTTATCGCGGGCCTTATAAACAATTCCCATTCCGCCCGCGCCCACTTGCACCGCCGACTCGTATCGCGACGGAATCGCAATCGGCTCAGCTTCACCCGTTTCCGGCTGAATTGGAGCGTTGACCCCCACCTCAGAAATCGGCATAAACGAGCCCCTCTTCTCCGCCCAACCTTATCGCCCCACTCCGCCCCCCACAATGGACTAGCAGTAATGGCCCACCAGTACCGCCGTACTAACGCCAAACGGCCGCCGGTGCCGTAAACAAACGTAGGGGCCACCTTCAGGTCGCCCTCCAGATCCGTCGCCTATGTAGCGGCAACCTTCAGGTTGCCATCTTCATCCTTTTGAATTTGCCTTTGAATCCGCTCGTGACGTTGCCTATGTAGCGCCACCCTTTACGGGTGGCATCTTCTCGTTCTTGCTTTTGAATTTGCTTTTGAACTCGCCCTTGAACTGCGCCGTCATCCTCGAGGAGATGCGATCAGCATCGCCGAAGGATCTGCTTTTTCTTTTCGCTTTTGAATGGGTTCGTGACGTGACTTCTGTAGCGCCACCCTTTACGGGTGGCATTTTCGCGCGTTGCAAGTGGCACAGGCTTCAGCCTGTGGAGCATATCTAGCAAGAATCCCGCACAGGCTGAAACCTACGCCACAAACTGCCCACATACACAACTCCTGCCACCCTTCAGGGTGGCACCTTCTCGTTCTTGATTTTGTTTTTGAATTTGAATCTGCTTTTGAATTCGCTTGCGGGGTAGACCGTCATCCTGAGCGCCAAAGCGCGAAGGATCTGCTTTTCGCTTTTCGCTTTTGCCTAGCGTCTCCCTCCGCGCCTCTACGATGAACTCACCCTCCCCTGCCCGATAATTGCTTGTGTTACATATCGCGTTAGCTATAAAGGGATCGCATGACTAAATCCAAAATATCTTGGGCCGTCGTAGTCGTCCTGGCAATCGCCCTGTTTTTGTCAGTCGAAGGCCTCTATTGGCTTCTACACGGACAAATAAAAGACGCCGCCCTCATGCTCGGTGCCGGCATTCTAGCAACCCGGTACGTCCTATACCCACCACAGTTTTCCAAATCCTGACTTCATTCGCCCATTGCCTATGTAGCGCCACCCTTTACGGGTGGCATCTTTCTTCATATGTTTGTCCTCTACGGGTGGCATCTTTCTTCATGTGTTTGTCCTTTACGGGCGGCATCTTCGCCGGTTGCTTTTGCGGTGCGCATTTTCTTCTGTCTTCCTTTGCGCCTCTGCGTTGAACCCACCCTCAACCCACAATCCAAAACGCCACACCCGCAGACCAATACCCGCGCCTTTGGTTCCGGTCTCTACATCCCGATCTTCTCTCCCGATCCTCTCAATCGGGACGAGTCAAACCGACGCGCCACCCAACAGCAACGTCCGACCCGAGCTAGTTTTAATGGTGCACCACCCAACCAGCTTCGTGCGAGACTATGATCACAGCTTGGGATAACTCTAGAAGCAAGTTCGACGGCGTGATATAAAACGCGGCGAGATGGTAGCCGCTACCGGGCTAACTGGACTGAGAGGCCGTGAGCGAGAATGTGGGAAATAAGAGCCACGCACGAAGGTCTCCACACATACCGGGTCATACGCGGAGTCACCAAAGAAGAAGCAGAGCTGAAGTTCCGCCTTCAAACGGAAACGTGGAACGCCAGATGGAGTCGACTTCAGGAAGCGGAAGCTTCGCGTCTGGCTCGATTGAACAAGAGGGAACTCTTCGTACGACAAGCCGATGTTGACAGACGTGGAAAGGAATACGCTCTTGAACTGACTAAGGAAGCCGAGGCCAGCATCCTCGCCGCGCGAAGTCTCTTAAGCAGCTCCTGGGGTAAGAATCACTCGCTCGACTGGGCGGCCTTGAACGATGCGAGCCATTTCACAAAATCAGAACCTTCGCCAGTCGCGCTCCAGACACTACCGACAGAGCCCTTACGGACGGATGACCCTTTCAGGGCCACGCCGATCGTACCGGGGATTACGTTCCTCGATCGAATCGTTCCGCGCCTCAAGAATAAGAAACTCGCCGCGGCACAAGAGCTAGAGAAAAAACTGAGGTCACAAGCTGAGGCTAGATTTATCCGGGCACATCATGAATGGAAGAAGTCTTTCGACGAGGCGTCCGCACTAAACCAGAATTCTCGGGCAGACTATGAGAAAGCGAAGGCAGCTTGGGTACTCGAAAAACATGTCTTCGCCGAGCAACAGATGCAATACAATTCCGCGCTGGCGGAATTTCGGAAGCAGTATTTGAATCGGGTCGCAGAGGCAATCGTCCGATACTGTAACGAAGTAGTCGCGCGTTCAGTTTATCCGGACACATTTCCCAAAGATTGCCAATTTTCATATGACATCGAGACCGGAATGTTGGCGCTAGATTACGAGCTTCCCCCTCAAAACGCTGTGCCAGACATAAAACAGGTCAAATACGTTGCGAATCGTACGGAATTTCAAAAGACACAGATTTCAGGAACAGAATTCAGACGGTTGTATGACGACGTGCTATACCAGGTCTGCCTGAGAACGCTGTATGAGCTTTTTCGTTCCGATGAGATCGATGCCGTCAAATCGATAGTGTTCAATGGTTGGGTGCATGCGATCGACAAAGCAACTGGAGCCGACACGCACCCGTGCGTCATGACCATCCAAGTCACCAAGGCCGAATTCCTAGCGCTAAACCTTAATCAAGTCGATCTGAAGGCGTGCTTTAGATCTTTGAAGGGCATTTCCGGAAGCAGGCTTGCCGATTTCTCGCCGGTGCGTCCAGTTTTGACGCTCAATCGGGAAGACCCTCGGTTTGTCGGTTCGTATAATGTCGCCGAGAGCCTTAGTGATAAGACGAATCTAGCCGCAATGGATTGGCTAGATTTTGAAAATCTAATTAGGGAACTCTTTGAAAAGGAATTCAGCAAGAACGGCGGAGAAGTCAAAATAACTCAAGCCAGCAGAGATGGCGGCGTGGATGCGATCGCATTTGACCCTGATCCGATTCGCGGGGGCAAGATCGTAATTCAAGCGAAGCGATATACAAACACGGTTGGTGTCGCGGCTGTAAGAGACCTATTCGGAACAGTGCACAATGAAGGCGCGACGAAAGGCATTCTGGTTACGACTTCAGACTATGGACCTGATGCTTACGAATTTGCGAGTGGTAAGCCACTGACTCTCCTGAGTGGAAGTGAACTGCTGTTTCTCCTGAGCAAACACGGCTACCATGCCAAAATCGATATCAAGGAGGCGAAGAAGTTACTCGGCGAGATCTGAAGAAATTAATTACTTTTGGCTCGGCCGAGCTTTAGGCGGCCCGATACTGAGTCTCTTGCTCGGGAACTGCGCTGCCGCCGCCGGCGTAACACCAAACCTTTCGACACTACCGGAATTGATTTGTCGGAGAACCCATTGCGGGAATTGCTCAAAGTGCATGGTGACTGCTTCGTTGCGACATTGAATTTTCACGTCAAACGAAACGGCATCGACCTTTATCCGGGGAGTCAAAGATGAGCTTATTAGGATGAACGTCGGGACTTCAAAAACATGTTTTGCCGTTGTTTCTAAAGGCCCCTCTTTATGCGCCGCCTTTGCCAGCTTCTGAAAGAGATCTGCAACGTTGCCAATCACGGTTCCGTCGGCGTCGTAGAGTTTTTGTTCGTGTAAACGTCCGGGCGAAAAGTCGAATCTCTTGAGCTGACTGGTATCCGTCGTTGGATATTCCGCTTGGAGCCATTTCACGGATATATCGAATTTGGGGTTTGAGTACGCTGGCGTGTAAAAATGTATGTTATAGCCGAGGCCGTAGAAATTGTCCTCGGCTGCAACCGTTTCTCCGGGCGTTGTGATGATTCCCCGCAAGGGCAAGCGTATGATGGCAAAGTTAGCCCAGTCACCCGGGTGCATATACAAACCCGACGGTGGCGCCACTTCGTTAAGTTCGTATATGAAAATCCCGTTCGCGAGCGCATAATCTTTTGCGCCTTGCTGGTACCCTTCACGGCTGACAAAGACGCCGGTCATTCGGCGCGGTAAATCGAGAAGCACGCCGTTGAATTTTAAAAGCTCGCCCTGATCGACCGCCTTATTCCAATCCTTCGCCTGGACAATGGTTTCATACTCGATCCCACCTCTTTCAAACTTCCAATACACATCAATCTGGTGAGAAGCATTGCCCTTGCCCGGAAGCTGGACATCATGTTGTACCTCGACGTTTCGCACCTCATTTTGATCGACGAGGGATTGGAAGATTACCTGGGTTAGATTTTCGTAGGGCGTGCCCGATTTCGCGGCCATATGATCACTCCGATCTCGGATATTTTAGCACTGATGAGGAAACGCAGTCCTAGATCGAGGCGACATGGGAACAGATGGGGCGCTTTCCATTCTTGGGCGGGTGGCACACCCGTGGCTTTGTTCTAGCTTTGATGTTGCCTCTGGGTACCGCATCCCTTTGCACTGCAAGGGTGCGGTTCGTGAATTCGTAGTGGCTCGTGCTGTTTCTTCTGCCTGTACTTCGATGGTGTGCTGCTTCGGCCGGTGTTCCATCATTGCAAAGCAAGGGTCGGGCGTTCGCTCTCTAACTTAAGGGCACCTGCTAAGCGCCAAACGTCATCAGAGCCAACTCCTCCCGCAACCGCTTCCGTTCCTTCGGATCTTTCGTCTCCGTCAGTTTCTCGGCAAGCTCAGAGAACCTCTCTTTCTCCGCTTCCTTCGCTTGAAGACCAGCCCAATCAGATCCGCCAGCACTCGATTCGCGCTTCTCTTCTGCTTCTCAGCCAGCGCGCAAACGCGCCGAGCAACACACCCTGAAAATGATACGATTTATGCATATGCATATCCCCGCCTTTCTGGTAGCTGTCTTTGTCTGCGTGGCCATAGCCATCTGGGTCGCGAGGCGTCGCAAGCGCTAGCAGGCGCTTCAAGACCATCGTTCCCTTCCAGAATTCAAATTAGCCTTTATTTCCTTACCCTTACCCATCCTCCCACCCTTCCGCCAATAGTCGATTTTCAAAAAAACGCGTCCCCCCCACCCCACCCCATTTTGCAATGTATATGCAAATAAAGGACTTATTACGATCTGTGGGTGATCGTTATGCAAATAAAGGACTTAGCTCCTTTTCACTTCGTTTTTTGACTCCCGCTCCCTCCTGCTTTTCTTCGCGCCCTCTCTGCGTACTCTGCGTCTCTGCGTTCAAATCCCGCTTTTTCCTTTCCTGTCTTTTTTTCTCCCCCATCCCGTCTGTCTCTGCGCCTCTGCGTCTCTGCGTTCAACCGCATTTTTTGCCCGCACAAAATTTGCACCCTCACCCCCCTCATGCTATCGTCCCTCATCACCGAAAATATTCAGGGGGAACATATGGTCAATAAAGCAATCCTCGTCGGCCGTCTCGGCAAAGATCCCGAAACGCGTTTCACTCCCGGCGGTCAGGGCGTCTGCAATTTTTCCCTCGCCACTGACGAGACCTTCAAAGATAAAAACGGCGAGCGCCAGAAGCGCACCGAATGGCATCGCGTCGTTGTGTGGGGCAAGCTCGCGGAAATCTGCCAGCAGTATTTGAAGAAAGGCACTATGGTATACGTCGAAGGCCGCATTCAGTCCCGCTCGTGGGACGATAAGACCACTGGCCAAAAACGCTACTCCACGGACATTGTCGCCAACGTGATGCGCATGTTAAGTTCGCGAGGTGATGGCGGCGCAAGTGGTGGCGGAGGTTTTGCAGGCGGTGGTGGTGCTCCCCACTCCTCCGAAGGCGATTTCAGTCAAGGCGGCGGAGATGACGGCGGCTCCAGCACCCCCGGCCCAGAAATCTCCGACGAAGATATTCCGTTTTAGCACCAAAAAGCGGCAAAAGTACTACTCTAAAATCCCAACCCAAAAAGTGCACTATAATGCACTTTTTGGCTTTTTGGCCGCCCAATATGCATTATAATGCACTTTCTAAAAACCGGGAAAAACGCCAAACTAATCAATGTTTTCGCGGCGAAACGCAGTTTTTCTACAGGAATTTAAGAACCAACTCGAATAGGCTGTGTTAGGAAAAAGGAGAAGTGGTACTAGACGAAAAGAAGTCTACGGAACTAAAGAAGCTTTACTTCCCTACCAAAATTACTCAGTCGTTTTTGGTTCTTCCGTCACGATCGGCTCGTCATCGTCGTCGCCAACTTCAGGCAACGTCGGCAAAACTTCCGCCGCGATCGAGCGGTTCTGAACTTGAACGTCCTTTTTAATTTTTCCGTCACGGAATTCCAAAACTCGTTTGGCATATTGCGCGATGTCCGGTTCGTGAGTCACAAGCGCGACTGTCAATCCATTTTCCTGATTCAGCCGCTGCAAAATATCCATAATTTCCACGGAAGTTCTGCTGTCCAAATTTCCCGTCGGTTCATCGGCCAGCAAGATCGCGGGGCGATTTACAAGCGCTCGCGCAATTGCAACGCGCTGTTGCTGCCCTCCAGAAAGTTGACTCGGATGATGATGCGAACGATCGGCAAGTCCGACGCGCGCAAGTGAATCCTTCGCGCGCGATTCGCGTTCCTCGATGGAAATTCCCGCATAGATTGTCGGCAATTCCACATTTTCCAGCGCAGAAGTTCGCGAGAGCAAGTTGAATCCCTGAAACACGAATCCCAATTTGTGATTCCGGATTCGCGCCAGATCCGATTTATCCATTCCCGAAACGTCAATTCCATCCAAATAATAATGGCCTTTGGTCGGCTTATCCAAACACCCAAGAATATTCATCAACGTGGATTTTCCGGAACCCGACGCGCCCATCACCGCAACAAATTCTCCGGCGTGAATTTCCAGCGACACGCCTCGAAGCGCGTGCACTTGCACTTCGCCGAGGTCGTAAGTTTTGTAAACATTTTCCAGCCGGATTACCGCGTCACTCGTTTTATTTGTTCCGGCGTCCATTGTTGCCGTCGCGCGTTCCGCCATAATTGACCTGAACTCCTCGTTCGACCTGTGCCTCTAAAAATCTTCGCCTAGTCTACCGCAAGGAAGCCAATCCGCGATAAAACTATTTAGTCTCCGGCAGGACTTGAACCACAATTCCCCGCTCGCGCCGGGTAAAACATTTCACAAATTAATTCCGTCCCAGGAAACTTACGGCGGGAATCACTCGCTTCACTCGCGTTAATTATTTCCTTGCTGCTGTTTCTTCCGATCTTCATCCATCTTGCGCATCATCTCATCGAACTTCGCAACTTGATCCGGCGTCAAGATTGCTCGAATTGATTCGCGTCCCTGCTTGCGCGCTTGATCCATTTGCGCGCCAAATTGCTGGTGAATTCCAGAATACGTCGTCGACATCTGGGTCAAGGTAGAATCCAGCTTCTGCTGTTGATCCGTCGTCAGATTCAAATCCTTGGTCAGTTGCTCAACACGCGCTTGATGCTCATGCTGCTGCGCTGCGGGACTATGATCCGGCCGCGATCGGTGCGCGATTCCTGCGAACACACGATAACCTTCCAGATAAGTTCCTACAACGCCCAGCGCGATTCCCAAAACAAATACCGCGATCACCAGCAGTACTGCCGAGCGCCGTGTTTGATTTGCTGCTCCTTCACCTTGCATTGCTGCGCTCCACTAAGGACATCAATACTTCGTCCTTCGATTGTGGTTGAGGATCGAGTTGCTGGTGAGGTACCAATTCATACGCCGCAGCATTTTGACCGGAGGTATCTGCGCCGGTCGAAGAAACGCTGGACGAATATGCGTAACCTGAAAGCAAAATAACGGCGATACCAGCGCCCATCGCAATTCGCGCCGCCAAATGTTGCAGCGGACTCCAGAACGGCGAACTTTGCGCGCGCTGTGCTTCTTCCGAGCGAATCGTGGCCATCACGCGCTTCGCAAAAAATGGCGAAGGCGCTTCGGTCGGCTCAAATCCCGCAAGCAAAAGCGAACGGCTCACAGAAATTGCGTCCAATGCGTCGCTGCAACGCGTGCAGCTCGACACGTGCGCGGACAAATCCGTGCTCAGCGCGATTTGTTCTCCGCGCTCGGCCGCTAGTTCTGCCGCGTCTGCCAATCGCAGTTCATAATTTTCGCAAAAATCTTCATTGTGCTTCGTCATTTTGTTCTACCTCCAACCAAACTTCACTTCTGATTCCAAGATCTCTTACGGATTTCCATCCGCCTTTTTTGCTTTCGCCGTTGTGCTACCTTTCATGCGCCGCCGATAAACTTCAACCAGTTTACCTCGCGCACGGAACAGCCGGACTTTCACGGTGTTCACGTTAATTCCTAGAGACTCGCCGATCTCCTCGACTGAAAATCCTTCTACTTCTTTCATCACCAACATCGCTGCGTCTTGCTCGTCCAATTCAGAAAGCAAACGCTCCACAAGTTGCTGCTGCTCGACTCGCCGCGCCGCATCTTCAGGCGATCTGAGCGCACCGAACGGCTGGTCGTTCACTCCCTGCAATTGCCGGTTCTGCTCGTCGCTCATGTCCGCTTCGTAAACCAACTTGCGGACTTTTTTCTTACGCAGATAATCCCAGCACTCGTTAACCGCAATCTTATAAAGCCAGGTACTGAACGCCGAACGCAAATCAAAACGCTTCAGCGAAAAATACGCTTTTACAAAAACTTGCTGCGCAACATCTTCCACATCTTCGCGCCGCCGCAAAATTCCGCCAACCACGGAAAAAACCCGTTGTTGATGTTTCGCCAACAATGCTTCATAAGCGGGAACATCGCCCGCTTGCGCGCGCCGCACTAGCTGACGTTCCTGAGCCGCGGCGTTTTCCACGGCCTCGGTCCGCCCGCCTTTCTCTTCCTTATGTGAGACGTTGATCATCGCTGTCTGGTTTCAATTGTAACGCGATTGTGTCCTATTCGTTTTACTTGACTTTTTACTTGCGCCAAAAGCGTTCCTCTGTTTTAATTGGCGACATGATTATTGGCGACCGTCTTCGCGCTCTGCGCGAGGAAAAAAAGTTTTCTCAAGGGGACATCGAGAAGCGTACTGGACTCCTGCGATGTTACATCTCACGTGTAGAAAATGGCCATACAGTTCCTGCCATTGAAACACTTGAGAAGCTCGCACGTGCTCTCGAAGTTCCACTCTATCAACTCTTTTACGACGGTGAAGAACCGCCCGAACTTCCAAATCTCCCCAAGCGTAAGTCTGGGGATGATGTTGCCTGGGGCAGCTCCGGCAAGGAAGCGCGGTTTCTGCATAAGCTTCGCCGCCTGATGGGCCGCATCGAAGAGCCGGATCGTAAGCTGGTGCTTTACATGGCTCAGAAACTGTCGACTCGCTAAACACGGCGGGCCGCTCCTTACGGCTCTGTACGAATCAAGTCCATCTGAGCCTGGTTGTCCTTCCCCGGAGTCCCCTGGGGAAGACGCCAGGCTTTATTCATTTTGCGTGATTCTTATTTTATTCCCACTCAATCGTGCCCGGCGGTTTCGAGCTGATATCGTAAACGACTCTGTTGATTCCAGCTACCTCATTACTGATTCTCGAAGAGATTCGTTCCAAAACATCACTGGGTAGGCGAGACCAATCGGCGGTCATCGCGTCTTCCGATTCGACCGCGCGTACGGCAACCGTCCAACCATAGCTGCGACCATCGCCCATGATGCCG
This sequence comes from Candidatus Acidiferrales bacterium, assembly GCA_036513735.1. GTDB lineage: Bacteria > Acidobacteriota > Terriglobia > Acidiferrales > UBA7541 > DASTCZ01. Next base: position 4,648 of record DATBYL010000425.1, on the reverse strand, counting down.
ACGCTTTGCACGGGCAGCAACACCGCGAACGCCTGCCAAATCTTGTCGTACAAGCCTGCTTTGCGAATTTCGCCGGTCACGATTGCGTCGGCTTCACGCAGCATCGCCAGTCTTTCTGGAGTTACTTCACCCAGCAAACGGACGGCGAGTCCCGGTCCGGGGAATGGGTGCTTCTTCAACATTTCCCGGGGCAATCCCAATTCCGCGCCGATGCGGCGAACTTCATCTTTAAATAAATCGCGCAGCGGTTCTATTAGGGAGAAAGGCATATCTGCCGGAAGTCCGCCGACGTTGTGATGAGTTTTAATTACGGCGGAAGGACCTTTTACGGAGACGGATTCGATTACGTCGGGATAGAGAGTGCCTTGCACGAGATATTTTAATTTTCCAGCGGCGGCGTTGGCGAGTTTTTTTGCTTCGTCAACGAAGACGGCGATAAATTCCCTGCCGATAATTTTTCGCTTTTGTTCCGGGTCGGTGACGCCTTTTAATTTTGCGAGAAATCTTTCGGAGGCGTCAACGCCGATTACGTTTAGTCCCATGCGATCGCGCAGAAGTTCGAGTGTGTCGTGATATTCATTTTTTCTGAGCAGGCCGGTGTCGACGAAAACGTTGGTGAGTTTCTCGCCGATGGCTTTTCCGACGAGGACTGCTGCTACCGCGGAATCTACTCCGCCGCTCAGCGCGCAGATGACGCGATCGTCGCCAACTTTTTGGCGGATGGATGTGACGGTTTCAGTGATGAATGCTCCGCCGCTCCACTTTGGTTCGGCGTGGCAGATTTGAAAAACGAAATTTCGTAGCACGTCTGTGCCGCGCTCGGTGTGTTTTACTTCCGGATGAAATTGCACAGCATAAATGCGGCGATCAGAATCTTCGGCGGCGGAAATTGCATTGTCGGTGCGGCCGGTGCAACGAAAACCTTTTGGAAGTTGCAAGACATGATCGCCGTGATTGTTCCAGGTGCTGAGCGTTTTCGGAAATCCCGCGAGCAGGCCTGTGTTATCGGCTACGTCGAGCGTCATGCGTCCGTATTCGCGTTTGCCGGCGCGGGAAACTTCGCCGCCGAGAGTGTGCGCGATCCATTGCAGACCGTAGCAAATTCCGAGAACGGGTACACCGAGATTTAGAACGTCCGGATCGCATTTTGGAGCACCGGCGTCGTAGACGGAGCTTGGGCCGCCGGAAAGGACAATTCCAGCTGGGCCTAGCGCGCGAATTTCTTCGATTGGCGCGGTGCACGGAAGGATCGCGGAGAAAACCTGCTGCTCGCGGATGCGGCGCGCGATGAGTTGGGTGTACTGTCCGCCGAAATCGAGAACGACAATTCCGCCGAGCTCTGTTTTGGGGACATTCGTTGCCGCAGGAGCTGCTGTGGCCATCGCGCCTCCGTCATCTGATGACAAAGTTCACCAACTTATCTGGGACTACGATTTCTTTAAGGATCTGACTCTTAATAAAATGGGCGTTCACGCTGGGGTCTTGGCGCAGCCGACTTAGGAGCCTCGCGTTATCGAGACCGGCTTCGACTTTGACTCGCGCACGGACCTTCCCGTTGACCTGCACAACAATTTCGACTTGTTCTTCGGCCGCAAATTCGGCGCGGAATTGCGGCCATGACGCCCGCATGAGTCCGCCGGTGTGGCCGAGCATTTCCCACAATTCTTCGGCGAGGTGGGGAGACATGGGCGCGAGCATCAGCGTCAAAAGTTCCAGAACTTCTTTTGCGACGGTTGGGCGCACGCCTTCTTCGAGAGGTTCTTGCGCGTGAATTTCATTTACTAATTCCATGAGCACGGCGATTGCGGAATTGAAGTGCCAGCGTTCTTCCAGATCGTGGGTTACGCGTTGGAGGGATTGATGTGTTTTGCGCAGCAAAACTTTTTCTTTTTCGGTGGCGCCGGAGAGATCGCCGATTCCGGCCGCGTGATTGCGAACGTAAGCGGCGTGGCGATCGACGACTCGGAAAACTCGATTTAGGAAACGCGCGCAGCCTTCGACGCTGGCTTCGCTCCATTCCATATCTTTTTCGGGAGGAGCGGCAAATAAAGTGTAGAGGCGGCCGGTATCGGCGCCATATTTTTCGGCCATTTCCATTGCGCCGACGACATTGCCTTTTGATTTCGACATCACTACGCCACCCTTCAAAATCATTCCCTGACAGAAGAGACGAGTAAAAGGTTCGTTCGGCGTGACCATTCCCAAATCGCGCAGGACTTTGGTGATGAATCGCGCGTAGAGCAAATGCAAAATGGCGTGGGTGATTCCGCCGATATATTGATCGACGGGAAACCAATACTTCGCGAGCGCGGGATCGAAGGCTTGCCTGTCATTGTGTGGATCGAGGTAGCGCAAGAAATACCAGGACGAATCGACGAAGGTGTCCATGGTATCGGTTTCGCGCCGCGCTGGGCCGCCGCACTTCGGGCATTTCACGTTCACAAATTCCGGCGAACCGGCGAGAGGAGATTGTCCTTCGCCGGTAATGGAAACTTTTTCAGGCAGACGCACGGGAAGATCGGCGTCGGGGACTGGAACCATGCCGTCTTTTTCACAATAAATGATTGGGATCGGCGTGCCCCAATATCGTTGGCGGGAAATTCCCCAATCGCGGAGACGGTATGTAGTTTCGCCCCGACCGAATCCTTCGGCTTCGGCGGACGCCGTCATGTTTACAAGAGCATCGGCGGAACGGAGTCCGGTGTATGGGCTGGAATTTACTAGCGTGCCGTAATCGCCGGACGCTTCCTTCAAATTTTCCGCCGTGAGCGGTGGGCCGCTATCCGGTTGAATCACAATTGGAATCGGCAATTTATATTTTGTGCAGAATTCAAAATCGCGCTGGTCGTGCGCGGGCACGGCCATGATCGCGCCGGTGCCATATTCCATCAGAACGAAATTCCCTACCCAGATGGGCAACTTTTCTTTTGTGAAAGGATTGATGGCGTATTGTCCGGTGAAAAATCCTGTTTTTTCCGCGGTGGCGACGTCTTCATCTTTCACGGATGTTTGGCGCATCACGGCAAGTTGCGCTTCGGCTTCGGCGCGATGCGCTGATCCGGCGAGCAAATCTTTCAGAAGTGGATGGCCTGCGGCGAGAATTACGGAGGACGCGCCGTAAATCGTGTCAATCCGTGTGGTGAAAATTTCTACGGATTTTCCGGGCATATTGGCGACGTCGAATCGCACGCGCGCGCCTTTGGATTTTCCGATCCAGTTGCGCTGCATGGTGACGACGCGCTCGGGCCAGCCGTCGCCGAGTTCATCGAGTCCGCTTAACAATTCTTCGGTGTACTTTGTGATGCGGTAGAACCACTGCTCGATATCGCGAACTTCTACTTGCGTATCTTCGTGGCGCCAGCACTTACCGTCGATGACCTGTTCATTTGCGAGAACGGTGCAGCATTTCGGGCACCAATTTACGCGGCTCTTTTTCTTGTAGGCCAGATCGCGTTCCAGCATGCGAAGAAAAATCCATTGGTTCCACTTGTAATATTCCGGATCGGAAGTGGCGATTTCGCGGCGCCAGTCATAACTGAAGCCGAAGCGGTAACAAACTTTTTTAAATTCGGTAACGTTGCGCTGCGTCCACTCGCGCGGATGAATGTTGCGCTGAATGGCGGCATTTTCGGCGGGCAGACCGAAAGCATCCCAGCCCATAGGGTGCAGGACGTTATATCCACGCATGCGGCGATAGCGAGCGACGGTATCGCCGATGGTGTAATTCCGCATGTGGCCCATGTGGAGAGTGCCGGAAGGATACGGAAGCATTTCGAGGAGATAGTATTTCGGGCGATCGGGGTCGGGATCGGCCCAAAAGGCGTGTTGATCTTCCCAAACTTTTTGCCACTTCGCTTCGACCGACAGTGGATCGTATTCCCGCACGCGTGCCTAGCTCCGCTTTCGTTTTTTAGTTTTGGCTGACGACTTGCGCATCTTCTTTCCCGCCGATTTCTTTGCTGGCTTACTATGAGCGCGAACAGACTTAACTTTCGGCTTCGATACTTTCAACTTCGATTTTTTGGTGCGCGCGACGGTGACCATCGAGAATCCGTCTTCCGCGTCGGGTTCTTGATCCGCGGCGATGCCAACTAATTTCCAAAGGGCTGCGACATTGCGGCGGTCGTCACCGGGCAAATCGATTGGCGTTTCCAGCAGAAATGCGCGGCCTGCTACACGTTCCGGCGAAAGCAGCGGATGGCGCATGATGCGCTCGAATGCTTCGAGTCCAATTTTTCCTTTGCCGATGTGCTCGTGACGATCGACGCGCGAACCGAACGGCGTCTTCGAGTCGTTCACGTGAATTACGAAAACGCGATCGAGTCCGAAGGTCAGCTCCATGCGCGCGAGAGTTTGTTCCAGTCCTTCGGCGGTGTGAATTGGGAATCCGGCTTCAAACAAATGCGCGGTATCAATGCACACGCCGAGATCAACTTCGGGCGCGCCTTTGATAATTGCAGCGAGTTCTTCAAATTTTGACCCGATGGACTTACCCATCCCCGCGGTGTTTTCCAGCAGGATGCGCATGTCTCCCATTTTCAGTCCGCGTGATGACTGGCGAATTGCTTCGGCGACGATGTGCGTGGCCTTCGATGGCTCCTCACCATCGCGGGCTGAACCGGGATGAACGACGATGAAGTCCGCGCCG
>DATBYL010000424.1:0-4694 GCA_036513735.1 Candidatus Acidiferrales bacterium | reverse complement strand
CCCTCACCAGCGAATCCTGATATCCGATCGGCTCAACATTTGTTTCGCCCTGGCGATTCGTATCCTGCTTGTGAAACTGGTCGTGCACGACGGTTATGTTCGCCCGAGCTTCATGCAGAGTCACATTTTTCTTCATCCGGGCGATCACCTCGGTGTTCATGCCCGTGTCGCTCATCGTCGTGCCCAGATGCAATGGAATAAAAATATCCGCCGGGCCTTCGACGAATGTAAATTCGCGCGGCATCACTCCGACGACGGTATAGCTCTTATCACCCAGATTAATTTGGCGGCCGATAATTTGCGGATCGCCGCCAAATGATTTTTTCCAAATTCCGTCCGCCAGAATTGCCACTGCTGCGCCGCCCGGAACAGTTTCCTCTCGCGTAAATTCCCGCCCAATTCCCGGATTCACTCCCAGCACGCGGAAAAAATCGTCCGTCACCTGCTCTGAGGTGATCCAGTCAATTGATTCGTTTTGCTTCAGACTCATGTCCGCGCCGCCGCGAAATCCCGCGACGCCTTGAAATGCGTTGCCGTTGTCCCTGAAGAATTGGAACTGAGAAACTGTCAGCCCTTCGCTCAGATCTCCGTCAGGCATCCGCAAATCCAGTTGGACAAGTCGACTGGGTTCCGGATAGGGAAGCGGACGAAGCAGCACGGAATTCACTACGGAAAAAATAGCGGTGTTTGCGCCAATGCCAAGCGCGAGCGTCAGCACAGCTACCGCAGTGAATCCTGGATTCTTGCGCAGCATTCGCGTGCCGAAACGCACGTCCTGCCAGAGTTGTTCAAGAAATTGCGTACCGCGCTCATCACGGCATTCTTCTTTGGCTAGCTCGACGCCGCCAAATTCGCGCAGCGCGGATTGGCGTGCGGCTTCGCGAGACATTCCAGCGCGGATATTGTTTTCGATTTGTGATTCGAGGTGAAAGCGGAGTTCGGAATCGAGTTCGGTTTCGACTTTCTTGCGGCGGAAGAGGGCGCGGATCGAGTATTTAATTTCCTGCCAGAAGGAACTTTGTGATTGCATTCTCTCCTCCGTAAATCATTCATTCCGTAAAGCCATCATCGGATCAACCCGAGTGGCGCGCCGCGCTGGTATGTAGCAAGCGAAGATTGCAACGCACGTCAGCAAGAATGAAACGGCGGTGAACGTCAGCGGATCGCTGGCGCTGATTCCGTAGAGCAACTGCGAGAAACTTGAGAGCAAGCGCGCGAGAATCAGCGCGGTCACCGCTCCAATTGTCAAGCCCAAGATTGCGAGCTGAAGTCCCTGTCCGATTACCATCCGAAAAATATTTCGCTTCTCAGCGCCGAGCGCCATACGAATTCCGATTTCTTGAACGCGGAGCGTTACCGAATACGAGATCACTCCGTAGATTCCAACGCTCGCCAGCAGGAGCGCCAGCCCCGCAAATGCGCCGAGTAAAATCATTGGAAATCGCTGCGACGACATCGATTGCGAAACAATTTCCCGCATCGTTCTTACGTCATAAATTGGCTGGTCTGCGCCCGCTACCTGGACAGCTGTTTTGATCGCGGACATAACTGACGCGGTGTTGAGCGACGTGCGAACGATCACGACCGCGCCGGAATATTCTTCTTGCACCCATTCGTCGGGATCCTGGTAGAGCGGAAAGTACCCCTGATTCTGAATTGATGTAGGCGCTTCGGCCAAGCCAAAGTTGCTGACGTGGCCGACGACTCCGACAATTCGGCAAGGGCCGGCGGGTGCGAATCCCGCAGTTATCGTCTGACCGATGGGATCGCTGGTAGGAAAATACATCCGGGCGAAAACGCTATCGATGACGAACACACATGGAGATTTCGTGGTGTCCTGTGAATTAAAAAAGCGGCCTCGCAGCAACGGAATTTTCATTGCTTGCAGGTAATCTGGGCCGGTGACGAAGATTGCCAACCGAGGCGCTGCTTGAAGTGAAGCAGGTCTTTGCGAGCCGATCCAGAAAGGGATGGTGCCTCCCTGACCGCTTAACGGAAGGGCGTCATCGAATTCCGCGGCTGAAACACCTGGAATTTCTCGAATACGCTCGATCAATTGTTGATAGGCGATACGAGTGGTCTGGGCTGTCTTCGTCAGCGAATGGGAAACTCCAACTCGGAAAGTGATGACGTTTTCCGTATCGAATCCAGCGTTGATGTCCCACAAATGGCGGATGGTGCGGAGGAGTAAGCCGGCAGCCACGAGCAAAACCAGCGTGAGTGCCATTTGTACAATCACCAAAATACTTTGAGCGCGATGATGAGCGCGCGTGGAGCCGCGGCCTCCTTCTTTCAGCGCGGCTTGCGGGTCGGTCTTTGAACTTTTCAGGGCGGGCGCCAGACTGAATAGGATTCCGATTGCGATCGAAGTGGCAAGCGTAAAAAACAGGACGACCAGGTTTACATGGATGTTCTCGGTGCGCGGCAGCGTGCTGGGCACGGCCGCAAGCAACGCATGCATTCCCCAGTTCGCAATCGCAACGCCCATGATTCCACCGGCAAGCGAGAGAATCACTGCTTCAGTGAGCAACTGGCGTGTTACGCGCGCGCGGCTCGCTCCGAGCGCGGCACGAATTGCGAACTCGCGCATGCGCGCCGCTGAACGTGCCAGCACAAGATTGGCAACATTCGCGCACGCGATCAGTAGGACGAGTCCCGCGGCACCCAATAGCAACAGCAACGTTCCTCCGGCGTTGCCAACGATCAGCTGCTTAAGCGGATCAATTCCCGCGCCCAGATCTTTATTGGCTTCGGGATAAAGTTGGTCTAGACCACTCTGAATCGCTGCCATCTCCGCACGCGCCTGAGAAATACTCACGTCCGGTTGTAGGCGCGCGATAGACAAAATACCGTCGTGGCTTCCGCGATTATTCAGGACTACGGGATCGCCTTGGGCAAGAGGCGTAAAAACGTCAGCGTCGCCTTCGAGGTGAAAATCCGGCGGAGCGACTCCGACGATGGTGGAATCCACTCCATTCAAGGTTAGGGATTTGCCGAGCGCGGCGGTACTGGCGTCAAATCGATTTCGCCACAAGCGGTCGCTAATAATGATCACAGGCGGACCGTCGTGCTGGTCTTCCTGGATTGAGAAATCCCGGCCGAGCGTTAGCTTTGAGCCAAGCGTGCTGAAGAAGCCGGCGGAAATTTCCTTGCCGTCGAGATGTTCGGGCGCACCGGGATTGGTTATGTCAAAACCCAACGCCCTGAACGCGGTCATCTGCTGAAATGAGTGGGCACTGCGCTGCCAGTCCAGAAAATTCAGATACGAAATATACACACGCGGAAAACGCGGATTGCTTTCCCAAATCATAACAAGCCGATCCGGTTGGCTGTAAGGCAGCGGAGCCAAGACGACGCCTTCGACGACGCTGAAAATCGCAGTATTCGCGCCGATGCCGAGCGCGAGCGTTAGTATCGCCACCGCGGTGAAGCCGGGATTTTTGCGCAGCATGCGCAGGCCGAAGCGGACGTCCTGCCAGAGCTGTTCGAGAAATTGTGTGCCACGCTCATCGCGGCATTCTTCTTTGGCTAGCTCGATGCCACCGAATTGGCGCATCGCGGACTGGAGCGCTGCGTCGGGAGACATTCCGGCGCGGATATTGGCTTCGATTTGCGCTTCGAGGTGGAAGCGAACTTCGGAATCGAGTTCGGTTTCTACTTTTTCGCGGCGAAATAGTGCACGGATTGAATATGAAAATTTATTCCAGAAGGAATTGTCCGCAGGCATCACTCCCTCCTCAAGGTAAATACAAATCAGCTCAGCGCGTCTGCGCTATTCGTAGCGCAGCGCAGTGATCGGATCTACGTGCGTGGCGCGGCGCGCCGGCAAATATGCCGCAAGAGTTGCTGTCGCAATCAGCACAGCTCCAGCGGCGATGAACGCCAGCGGATCAGCAGGCTTCACTTCATAAAGCATTGTGCTGAGCAGGCGTGTGGCGGCAAGTGCCGCGCCGGCTCCGATGATCACTCCGGCGCCAACGAGTACGGCCATCTGCTTTAAAAATAGCCACAGCACATCGCTGGGCATTGCGCCGAGCGCGATGCGCACTCCAATTTCGCGCGTGCGTCGCGTAACGGAGAATGCCACGACGCCGTAAAGTCCGACAGCGGCGAGCAGCGTGGCCAGCAATCCGAAAATTGTGGAAAGCCAGGTGATCAGGCGCTCCGACGCGAGCGAATCATCAATCTGCACCGCGAGGGTTTTCACATCGTAGAGAGGCAGATGGGAGTCGAGCGATTTCACGCGCGCGCGAACCATTTCGGTTAGCGCCGCCGGATCGCCCGCGGAGCGGACTTGAAGCGTCATATCGTAAAGCCGCGGCACTTGCAGTATGGGACCGTAAAAGTGGCGCAGCGGCTTCTCGCGTAGTTGTGTGTATTTCGCGTCTCGCACGACGCCAACAATTTCAACATCGGGAATTTGATCGAGCCCAATTTTCTTTCCAATCGGATTTGAATTCCCGAAGAAATAGCGCGCCATGGTTTCATTGATGATGGCCACTTTCGGCGCGCCACTTGTGTCCTTGCTGGAAAAATCACGTCCGGCGATAAACGGAATGCCGAGCGTCTTGAAAAAGTCCGGAGCGATAGCCGCCACATTGCAACTCATACTCTCGTCCTGGCGCGGCACATAACCTTCAACGACGATCCCATTGGAATCCCAGCTGCCCGAAATTGGAGATTCAGTCGAGACG
>DATBYL010000423.1:0-4525 GCA_036513735.1 Candidatus Acidiferrales bacterium | reverse complement strand
CGCGCAGGCGCCGCATTCGCCCAATTCGCAGCCATGTTTTGTGCCGGTGAGCGCAAGATCTTCGCGCAGAACTTCGAGCAAAGTTTTGTAGGGAGCGAAGGAGACGTCCGTTTTTTCGCCGTTCAGCGAAATTGTGATGCGCGCGGTTTTTCTGGATTCGGCGGGAAATATGGAACTGACGGGTACTAAGTTCACGTTGCTTTGCCTCCAGAAAAAATTAATTCGCCGACGCGTGCCTACTGATTGTTCGCGCAGTGAGATTGTTCACGGCGTGCGGTGTGTTCCGGGTCGGCACGCGCCTGCGAAACGCCTGCGGTTTCGCCATCAATCCGCGAATCAGAAACTGCGCGAACTCTTCGGCGATTTGCGCGGCCGTCAAAGCGCCTTCGGGACTGAACCAGCGAACGCTCCAGTTTAAGGCGCCGAGAATTGCGCGCGTGGCAAGGGCGGCGTCACACGCGATGAATTCACCAGATTGAATTCCAGCAAGTATTAATTGACGAACGCCTTCTTCGTAGCGATCGCGTTTCAATAGCAGAGGGCGCTGGAAACGCGGCGGCAATTGCGAAGTCAAAAGGTGCGCGGCGGAACCTTCCACTTCGTCGAGGACGCATCGCAGATGGGATTCGATTACCATGCGCAGTTTTTCGGCTGAGCTGACTTTCGCGAGGCGAGCAGTTCTGAGCGCGGCGAGCATCCTATCGAGCGAATTATCCTGACAAAAGAAAAGCAGCTCGTGCTTTCCCTTAAAATAGTTATAGAGATTTGCGGGCGAAAGATCGGCAGCGGCGGCGATATCGCGCATTTTCATGTCCGCGAAACTTTGCATGCGGAACATTTTTCCGGCCGCGCGCAGGATTTGCAGACGGCGCGCAAGATAGCGCCGCTCGGCGCGGGATGAATCTTTCTTCGATGTTCGCTTGAGCGGCAAATCGTGGCTCCGAAAGTAGTTCGCGCGGGACGATATAACGTCATTCGTAGCATGCTGACAGCGCAGTGTCAATGAAACTATGAACAGTTGTTCAGAAAAGGAACAGACGTTCAGGATGCAGATGTGGGATGGCAAAAATGCAGTCGAACGCTATTGAAGCGGAGGCAATCCAATTCGTGAAATAAGATCCCGAAATGCCGGATCTTCTCGCAGGCTGCGCAAAGAAGGATCGGACTTGACGTCGATAACATCGGAATCGTGTTTCGCGAAAGCTTCCTGCAAATAATGAATCGCCTCTTGATTTTTTCCTGATAAGGCGCAGAAGTCGGCGACGCGGTAGCCCGAGACGATTCCCTGATCGTAATACTTCTCGTGGATTTCGCGCACGCTATCCAACATTGCCTTCCCACCGCCCGCGGCAAATCCTTGCTCAGCGGCCTTCACGACTTCCATGCCTGTCTGATCCTTCGCGAGTTCCGCCGCTTTTCTGGATTCGGCAAGATAAGCCGGGTAATCGCCCCGCACGACAGCGATCGAAGCGAGATAGCGATGCGGCGAAATGAAAGCGGGATCAGCCGCCTCAATTTGTTTCAGAATAGAAATGCCTTCCGTTTCGCGGCCGGCATAATAAAGAAAAAGCGCCCGGTCCGCTTGAATGGATGCGGAACTTGGGTCAAGCCGGCGCGCCTCTTCGAGTTGCGAAAGAGCTTCGGGATAGCGCGCAACCGCGCCGATCGCGGTCCCGTACCAGTGATGCGCGACGGCATCCTTGGGATCAAGCTGGATGGCGCGCTTGAATTCACGTTCGCCGGACGCGAAATCCCAAACCCAATAAAAAGTTGCGAACGCGAGCGCGCGATGCGCTTCGGAAAGTGAGTCGTCCAACTCGACGGCTTTTTTCGCGGCGGCGATAGCGCGCGGATACGCTTCATCGGAAGGCATCGCAGAATATTCGCGCAGCAGGTCATAGGTGTCCGCCAAGCCCGCATAGGCTTGCGCGTAATTTGGATCTCGGACGATGGCTTGCGTGAAATAATCCACGGCTTTGTTCAAACTTTCCGGCGAACGCTTGCTCCATTCAAATCTGCCCTTCAGATAAAGGTCGACGGCTTCCGGATTAGATGAGCCGTGGCTGGCTAGACTGGAGTTGGCGAAGCTCATCGACGCGCGGCGGGCGGAATAGAACCACGCAGTCGCGACGGCGATGACGACGATCAAAATAGCGCTAACAATTCTGAATGTTGCGAACGAGGAGACGGGCGGAGCTTTGTCAGCAGGGCCGTGATCGGGAGCAACTTCTTCCAATTTTGCGGAGGAGGTATTCAGCCAACGGGAAAGCTCGTCGGTAAATGCATAGACGCTGCCGCCGGGTTTACCGGGCGCGCGATGAACAGGAAGGGCGCGCTCTTTTTCCCACCGTTTTACCGTGCGGACATCCTTGCTGAAAAAGAGCGCAATCTCCTTCCAGGAGTCCAGGCGGCCAGAAGTTCCGTCGGTTGGGCTTATTTGTTCCATACCATCAGATGTCCCGAAATGTCCCCATACGCGTCTTGTCGGAAGAAGTGGTTCCGCAGTATAGCCCACGGTGCACCGAAGGTTCTATAGCAGCCAGTTAATCAATCGGAGATGAACGCGACGCTGACAGTTCCCAATTGGAATCGTGATGAGGCCGGGATTTGTCGCTAGTTATTGAAAATGAAGAGCATATCAGCATCGACATCGACGGAATTAAGGCGAGGCTTCTGGCGAGTTGCTATTCCCGTGTGCGTTCTTGTTGGCCTTGCTGTTTTGGGTTGCGGCGGAGGGCCGGCGGTTTCCGTCGAGCTGATGCCGAATTCCGCGCAAACGCTTGAGCCGGGTAAAACATTGCCGATTTCCGCCACGCTTTCCAATGACGTCAAGGGAAAAGGCGTCACCTGGACACTTTCAGGCGCAGGCGCACTCGTTGCGGAAACGCCGACCAGCGTGATGTATCAGGCACCGACGAGCATTGGCGCTGAAGCGAATGTGACGGTGACGGCCACGCCAATCGCGAAGGGCAGTCGGGCAATTTCATTGACGATCGTACTGGTGCCGCAGAGAGCGGCCGAATCTGAACGCAAAGACCATCCGGATCAAAAGAGCGAAGGAGCAGGGCGATGACATTCCGCAGCGGAAAGATTCTTCTCACACTCACATTGGGATTGCTCGCGCTGGCAAATATTGCCACAGCTCAACAAAGCGCGATCACATATCGCGGCGTGTCTGCCGTGCCGAATGTGCAGAAAAGCCCTGAAGCTGCGGCTCCGCTTGTTGTTCACGCGGCGCAGCGCGGAAATCCGCACATGAATTTGCTGGATGGACATGCCGTTCCGACGAACTATGTGGCTGGCACGAATGGTGGATCAGCGCAAATGACCAATGCACGCCCCTTGGCGTTGGCTTCGGCTGATTTCGACGAAGATGGCGTGCCCGATCTAGTGAGCGGATACGCGGCGGGCGACGGCACGGGCATGATCACAGTGCATCGCGGAAACGTAAATTCATTGTGGCCGTATGGGGCGGCGATTGTGAATGATCCTCCGCCGGAATTTTTGCCCAACGCAAAAGTTTTCAGTCTTCCCGAGCAGCCTGATTTTGTTGGCGTCGGTGATTTTAACGCCGACGGTCACTGGGACATTGTGGCCGCGCGGCGCGGAAGCAATTCGATGTGGATTTTACTGGGCGATGGACACGGAAATTTCGGCGCGCCGCAGCGTGTGCAACTCACCGGCGGCGTAACCGCGCTGGTCACCGGCGAAATGAACCGTGCCGATGGATTGAATGACATTGTGGTCGGTGTAAACGGCGCGAATGGCGCGCAAGTTCTGGTGTTTGAAGCGCCGAATGGCGCGATGCACGCTGATCCGGAAATTATTTCCGCGCCCGCACCTGTAACAGCCCTCGTGCTGGGTAGGATCGATAACGGCCCATTTTTCGATTTAGCGATTGGCGCGGGAAATCAACTGATGATGGTTCACGGCCGCGATCGCAAGCTCACGCTCAGCAGCGCCGCACGCGGCAGCGTCGGACAGCCGAATATTGTGAAGCAGTCCCTGCCATTTTCCGTTCGCGCTCTTGCCGTGGGAAATTTTTCGGGCCTTGCGAATCTTGCCGCGCTGGGTGATGACGGCGCTGTTCACCTGCTGGAGAATTCTCACGCGGTTGCGAATCTTGCGCAGCAAGCGGGCAGCCATCCAACGGTTGCGATCTCAGCGCGCAACGGCGGTGGACGCGGAGGATTCTTGCCCTCAGCATCTGCGCCCAATGGCGGCCGAGTAACGCGAAAGCAAACTCTGATGGCGATGGCCACGCAGCGCGCGATGGCACTGCGCAGTAATTTAGCGAGCGGCGCGGCACCACCGGAATGGACGGTCAGCGAAGACGTTGCACTTCCCGCAACCGCGTCCAGCGGTGAAAGCTTTTCCGGTCAACTAATCGCAGCGCGAGTTTCCACTTCTCCCACGCAAGATTTGCTGGTAATGGATCGCGCCGCAAGCCAGATTCACGTTCTCTCCAACAGCGCCGAATGGGATGCGGCGTCACGCGCACAAAACGCTTCGAGCAATTCCGCAG
>DATBYL010000422.1:0-2766 GCA_036513735.1 Candidatus Acidiferrales bacterium | reverse complement strand
GGGCTTTCGACCTTGGCGCGGCACCGGCTGGCGGCGCTGAAAGAATTTAGCGACCTTGGCGCAGGATTTCGAATTGCGGCGCTGGATTTGGAATTGCGCGGGGCGGGGAATTTGCTAGGGCGGCAGCAGCATGGGCACATCAACGCGGTAGGATTCGACCTGTATAACAAGATGCTGGAACGGTCGGTGGCGGAGCTGAAGGGCGAAACGGCGGCTCCGGAGTTGAGAGTGACAATCAACCTTGGAGTCGATGTACGCATCCCACCAGAGTACATACCTAGCGAGAACCTGCGCTTGCGGACGTACAAGCGGATTGCGGAGATGAAGGATGAAAGTCAGCACGAGGAAATATTGAAGGAGTTGGAGGACCGGTTCGGGCCGCCTCCGCAGGCGATTCATAATTTGCTGGATTACGCGTTGCTGAAGGCGCTGGCGGAAAAGTTGCTGGTGGCGTCAATTGATAGGAGAGGACCGCAGGTGGCGATCAAATTCCATCACGAAACACCTGTAAAGCCGGAGCGGCTGGTTGGTCTAATTCACGACCGAAAAGGATTGCGGCTGGATCCCACGGGAATTTTGGCGATGGATATACAAAAGGTGCGGTTCCCGCTGACGCAGGAAGTGCGGAATTTGTTGCTACAACTACATACGTAGAGATAAGATGGTTCGGGGGATATCAATGAAATTGCGATTTCTGGCGATGGGTGTGATCTTGGTCGGTGGCGTAGTGTGTGCGCAGACTCAGTCGCCGCCTCCACCGCCTCCTGCGCAGAAACAGACGCCGCCGGCCACAGCGCCTCCGGGAACTTCCGCTGCGAAGACCGACACACCAGCAAAACCCGCCAGCACAACGCCGACTCCTGACCGACCTGCCAACGTGGTTGAGGAAATTGCAGCGCGCGTGAATGGAGACATCGTCACAAGTTCGGATCTGGGGCGTGCGCAGGTTCACGATATGGAAGAAGCCAAGGAAGAGTGCACGGATAGGAAGTGCACACCCGAAGAGACTCAAAAAGCCATTGAAAGCGCGAAGGCGGACGCGCTACGCGGATTGATCGATACGAAGCTGCTGGTGCAGCGCGCGAAGGACATGGACATCAACGCCGAAACGGAACTGGTGAGGCAGTTGGACGAGACGCGCATCGAGAACAAGTTGGACTCGATGGAAGCGTTGCAGAAAGCCGTGGAAGCTGAAGGATTGGATTGGGAAGAATACAAGGACAGCGTACGGAATCAGTTTTTGGCGCAGGACGTGATTTATCGAGAAGTGGGTGGGAAGGTATCCAATTCGATCGATCAGGCACAGATACAAAAGTATTATGAAGAGCACAAAGACCAATTTGTTTTGCCGGAGACGGTGAGGATTCGGGAAATCCTGCTGAGCACGACCGGGAAACCGGAATCGGAATGGCCGGCGATCAAGAAGAGGGCAGAGCAACTTCGCGATCGAGTGCAGAATGGCGGCGAGGATTTCGGCGATCTGGCGAAGCATTTTTCCGACGGCAGCACGAAGACGCAGGGCGGGGAACTTGGGTCGTTCGAGCGCGGGAAATTGGATCCGAAATTTGAAACCGAAGTGTTCAAGCTGAACAGGAATGAGATGACGCCGGTGATGCAAGCGGGAAACGGGTTCATCGTAATTCAAGTGGAGCAGCGCTATGAAGCAGGCGTGCAGCCTTTGGATAAGATCGAGCAAGAAGTGAGCAACCGCATTGCGTCGTCGCAAATGCCGGATAAGCTGCGCGCGTACTTGGCTCAACTGCGAAAGGATAGTTTCGTGGAAGTACGTCCGCCCTATGTAGATACAGGAGCGACGGGGAATAGCGACGTGGCGATTACGGAGGCGAAGAATCCGCTGGACGAGCCGGTTGGAAAATTGCAGCGCGGGCCGAAGAAAAAGAAAAAGTTTTTGATATTCTAGTTTTGAGAGACGAGAACGCCAAAAGACAAATAAATATGAAACCCGCCTACGTCGCGGATTTAGCCGCCGATCAAACCGTAACCACATTTTTCCTCGTAACCGAAAAGGAAGTCCGATCCACGCAAAATGGGAAATTATATTTGCGTCTGGAGCTTGGCGACCGGACGGGGACGGTGGAAGCGCGGATGTGGGATCACTTTGAGGATTCCGCGCCGACGATTGCGCGCGATGATTTTGTGAAAATTCAGGGGCGCGTGGAAATTTATCGCGGCAAGAAACAGGTGATGCTGGACCGCTTGCGGAAGGCGGATGCGACCGAGGTTGACGCGGAAGATTTTTATGCGTGTACGGCGGAAAATGTGGATCAGCTTTGGGCGCGATTGCGGGAGCTGGCGGAGAGCGTTCGCGATCCGTGGTTGAATCAATTGTTGCTGGCAATTTTGGACGATGAGGAGATTGGTCCGCGAATGCGGCGCGCGCCGGCGGCGAAGTCGATGCACCATGCATTTCTGGGCGGATTGCTGGAGCACGTCATAAGTTTGTGCGAACTTTGCGAAGTGGTGGCGGCGCGGTATCCGGAAACGAATCGGGATTTGTTGCTGACCGGCGGAATTTTGCACGACATTGGAAAAGTGCGCGAGCTTTCCTATGAACGATCGCTGGGATATACGAACGAGGGGCAGTTGCTCGGCCATATTGTGATTGCGGTGGAATTAATTGGGCGAAAAGTGAGTGCGATTCCGGGATTTCCGGAAGAGCTTGCGGTGCTGGTGAAGCACATGATTTTGAGTCATCACGGGCAATACGATTTTGGATCGCCGAAACTGCCCATGTTTCGCGAAGCG
>DATBYL010000421.1:0-2282 GCA_036513735.1 Candidatus Acidiferrales bacterium | reverse complement strand
ACTGGACGGATTTGGACGGATATTTCCGCCGGCTGGAAAAATCGGGCACGGCGATTAATTTGGGTACATACGTCGGCGCGGCGCAAGTGCGCGAAGCTGTGCTGGGCGATGTGGACCGCGCGCCGACTGCGGATGAACTCGCCAAAATGAAAGATCTTGTCGCGAAGGCAATGCAGCAAGGCGCGATGGGCGTTTCTACGGCGCTGATTTATCCGCCGGGCCATTTCGCGAAAACGGACGAGCTGATTGCGCTAGCAACTGTGGCGGGGAGTTACGGTGGCATTTACGCTTCCCACATGCGCAGCGAAGGGCGAACGGAAATGGCCGCGTTGGATGAGGCGATTCGCATCGGGCGCGAAGGGAAACTTCCTGTCGAGATATTTCATCTGAAAGTTGCGGGAAAGGATCGTTGGGGACAGATGCCGCTGGTGGTGAAAAAAATTGAAGCCGCGCGGCAATCGGGCGTGGATATCGCCGCAGATATGTATCCGTACTTAGCCGGCGCTACGGCGCTTTCCTCCGCGCTGCCTCCGTGGGTGGCGGCAGGCGGGCCTGCGAAAGAAGTGGAGCGTCTGCATGATCCGAAAATGCGGGCGCGAATTAAATTGGAAATGGCGGTCAGCCATGCCGATTGGGAAAATTTGTACTTAGCGGCGGGCGGCGCGGGCGGAGTGATGATCGCGTCGGTGTTCAGTCCCGAGCTGAAGAAATATGAAGGGAAAACGGTGGCGGAAATGGCGGCTTCCGAACACAAACTGCCGATTGACGCGCTGATGGATTTTGTAATTAAGGATAATTTGCAGACCGGCGCGCTTTATTTTATCGCCAGCGAACCGGATTTGCGCACCGGCCTTTCGCAATCGTGGACAAGCATTGGTCTGGACGCGAATGAGGAATCGCTGGACGGGCCGCTATTCAATCCGCACGACCATCCGCGCACGTGGGGTTCCATGCCGCGATTTCTGGGGCATTATTCGCGCGATTTGAAAATGATGCCGATGGAGCAGGCAGTGCGGAAAATTACATCGCTTCCGGCGGAGCGCGAACATTTGACGGACCGCGGAATGCTTAAGCCCGGATATTTTGCGGACATCACAATTTTTGATCCCGAGAAAATTATCGACCACGCCACCTATGCCAAGCCGGGCCAACTTTCCGAAGGGGTGGCATTTGTCCTGGTGAATGGACAAGTTGCCTTCGAGCAGGGGAAAATTACGGGAGTGAAGGCAGGCGTGGCGTTGCGCGGACCGGGATGGAAACAATCAGGATCGGAGAATTAAAGAAATGAATTTCGCGAAGGAATTGGGAATCCGGCCGGGAAAGCGCGTGAAGCTTTCGCAATACGATGCCGCCGAGACGTTGGGGTACGAAAAAGGCAACGAGTGCAAGAAGTTGACGGACAAGGCGTTGGATCGCCTCGACTCATTGCAGGATTTGCTATACGCCGATAACAAGCGCGCGATACTGATCGTTTTGCAGGGCATGGACGCGGCCGGTAAGGACGGCACGATTCGGCACGTAATGTCCGGCGTAAATCCGCAGGGCTGTTCGGTGACGCCATTCAAAGTTCCTTCGCACATTGAAGCGCAGCATGATTTTCTGTGGCGGGCGCATCTGGCTGTGCCGGGGCGGGGACAGATTGGAATTTTCAATCGTTCGCATTACGAAGATGTGCTGGTCGTTCGTGTCCACAAACTGGTACCCGAAGAAGTGTGGAAGAAACGCTACGAGCAGATCAATAATTTTGAAGCGATGCTTGCGGAAAATAATGTGACGATTCTGAAATTTTTCCTGCACATCAGTAAAGACGAGCAGAAGCGGCGCTTTGAGGCGCGGCTGGACGATCCTTCACACCAATGGAAGTTGTCTCCCGCCGACTTGGCGGAGCGAAAATTCTGGGACGACTACGTTGAGGCCTACGAGGCCGCGCTGACGAAGTGCAATACGAAGGACGCGCCGTGGTACGTGATTCCCTCAAATCACAAATGGTTTCGGAATTTGGCGGTTTCGCGGATCATCGCCAAAACGCTGGAAGGTTTTAAGATGAAGTATCCCAAGCCGTCATTTGATTTTTCACATTACAAACTGAAGTAAGCCCGGATGATTCTAAAGCCGTTACCGGCAAAGCCCGCCATTGACGTGTGTTTCTTCCGAGAGTATTTTTGGCATATTGGGTTGAAATCATCGGGAGGATTTTGATGCGTCGCTATCCAGCCGCTGTTCTTGCAATGCTAAGCGTTTCCGTAGTGGCCACGTGGGCCGGAGACGTTTGGGCCGACAAA
>DATBYL010000420.1:0-2384 GCA_036513735.1 Candidatus Acidiferrales bacterium | reverse complement strand
CGGCGCGGCCGGAGATTCCGGGCAATTCGATGATGCGCGTAAGGTTGATGGAGAGTCCGACAAACAAAAGTCCGGCGAATGCGGCGGAAGCGCCGCTGGTGGCGATGAAGAAATCTTTCCAGCTTGCGAGGGTGTAGGCGTCCATGGCGTTCGAGTTGTTGTGGCCACCGTCGGTTTCTGTGGCGGCGGGAGTTTAACGCGAGGTGCGGCGGGATTCAATTTGTTTGAATTCGTCCGCGGTGCGCGATTTGGCGGTGCTTTTTTATTTTGCGGCTGCGCGAGTATTGCGGACAGCCAATGCGCTACTGCAAAAGATTCGGAACGATATCTTCAGGTTTCGCGCTGAAATTAAGGGCGGTAATCATCGCGCCTTGCTCCGATCGAAACACAATGAATCGCGAAAATACTGGACCTCGGTCAAAATTCAACGAGAGATAAAACACCCGGATCGGCGCAGATACGTCCTGCGCGCGGATAACCTCATATCCGCGGTACGTTCCATAAATACCTTGAGCCTGGCGCAAAACACTTGCCTGGCCGATTACATCCTTGTTCCCGTCGTATGGGCCGCCCTTCACCCAAGCTTTGATGGCCGCTTCTGGACCTTCAGACTTGTAGGTTTCCAGCCCGAACTGAACAATTTTTGGAAGCTCTTCGACAGCCGGGCTAGGCGCGTGCGCCCGAATGTACTGGCCGCATGCGAGAGCCAGCACGACGGCTGCAAAAATGTAAGCAATTCTTGATAGACGCATTGAAGTCACCTCGTCGAATATTGAAACACGAGTCAGGAGCGCGGAAAAGACTCAGGTCTAAAGACCTGAGCTACAGGTTTTTAGTTCACCGTACGGAATTAAAAGAATCGGAAACCGGATTGCCGCGCGTTGACTCATACTACCTGCGGACGTAGGATTCGGTTCG
This sequence comes from Candidatus Acidiferrales bacterium, assembly GCA_036513735.1. GTDB lineage: Bacteria > Acidobacteriota > Terriglobia > Acidiferrales > UBA7541 > DASTCZ01. The sequence goes on along the minus strand of DATBYL010000420.1, from coordinate 1,466 downwards.
CTGGTTGATTTGTTGGAATTATTTTGAGTTTCAAAGGAGAAACATGCGCAGGAATATTTCAAACGTAGTGTTGGCTGGAATTTGCGGATTGATTTTAATTGGTGGAACCGTGGCGATTGCGCGGAAAAAGCAGAGTGGCGCGCCGCCCGCACAGCAGGCCGCGCCGGCAGCGCAAACGCCGGCAGTTCCTGCAGTAGAGGATCCCATCAAAATAATCGTGGGACGACTGGATTTGGAAAAATATAAGACGACGATTAAAGGTCTGACTCAATTTGGAGACCGGCGCCAGGGTACGGACCGCAATCGTGCGGCCGTGGATTGGATCGAAGCGCAGTTGAAGAGCTACGGCTGCACGAACACCGAGCGCATTAAATATGATTACCAAGTTCCCGCTCCGCGCACGCCGGGTGCAGGTGGAGGAAGGCGCGGGCCGGCACCGGGAGAAAATCCAGTTTCATCTGGCGGCGGACGTCCACGCGGCGTGAAAGCGAAAACCGGCGTGAACTCTGATCCGATGGCCCAGCCGGACGAAACGCTTCGCGCGCTGGATGCACCGCAGACTGTTTCAGGCGAGCGCGAAGAAGTTTATTGCACGAAAATCGGAACGACTCATCCGGATGAAATGTATATCGTCGGCGGCCACATGGATGGAATTGGATTTGGCGAAGCGGCGAATGACGATGGATCCGGCACTGCGCTGGTGATGGAATTGGCGCGCGTGTTCAGCAGTCCTGATGTGCAGACGGAACGGTCGATTCGATTTATTTTGTGGAACAACGAAGAAAGCGGATTGAACGGCTCGCGCGCTTATGTTGCGCAACGTCAGGCGCTGCAGGGCGTGGAAAATCCGCCGGGCTCGGGGAAATATCCGGAACCGAAATGGATGGGAATGATTCAGCACGACATGATGATGTTCGATCACGGTATGCCGCTACCGGACGGAACTTTGCCGAAGGAGCAGCGTCCGGAAGCGGACGTGAACATTGAATTTCAGTCGGCCGCGAAAATGGCGGCGCCGTCGCAGGCATTGGCATGGCAAATCGAATCAGCCAATGAAAAATATGCCACCGATTATCCGGCGTCGGTGGGAAACCATATGACGAATACGGACTCGGATCCGTTCAAGGATATTTGCCCGGCCGTAAGTCTTCGCGAAAATGAACGCGGCACGCAAATCGGAAATGGATGGGATCCGAACTGGCATCAGCCGACCGATATGTACAAAACATATAGCGACAAGGATTTTCGGCTGGGGCTGAACGCGGCGCAGACGACGCTTGGAGCGACGGCGATGTTCGCGGGGGTTACGCTGAAGAAATAGCTTGTGTAATAGAAACAGAAAAAGCAAGATGCCAGCCTAAAGTGTAAGTTGCCAAGACGTTCTTTACATCGTGTGCCAGGACATCCTTTACACTTTTGTATTCTGTTTTGGTTTCGTGTTCATCCACCTAGCTCGCGCAGGGAGC
>DATBYL010000419.1:0-4772 GCA_036513735.1 Candidatus Acidiferrales bacterium | reverse complement strand
AGTGTACGGTGCCATAACATCCTTTACAGTAGTTGCCAGGACATCCTTTACAACTGCGGATAGAGTTTCCGGTCGAGGAGGTCGGAGACGATGCCGTGGAAAAGGGTGGACGTGGACGAACAGCGGATGCAGTTTGTGATTCGAGCGGTAAGTGGGCAAGAGCGGATTTCCGCGTTGTGCCAAGAGTTTGGGATTTCGCGGCCGACTGGTTATCTCTGGCGGAAACGGTATCGGCAAGCAAGTAGTCTGACTGCGTTGGCTGAACGAAGCCGGCGTCCACATCGAAGTCCGTCTCGTACGGAAGTTTGGAAAGAACATCGTGTGGTGGCTTTGCGTCAACAGACTGGCTGGGGCGCGAAGAAGCTGCGGGTGTTGCTGCGCGACGAAGAACAGATTGGGTTGCCGGTGCGGACGATTCACCGGATTCTTGAACGGCATCGACTTGTTGAGGAAGGTGTGCATGGCCCGGCGCCGAAAAGATTTCAGCGAAGCGAAGCAAACGAACTCTGGCAGATGGACACCAAGGGAAAATATCCGCTGACCGATGGAGAGTGCCATGCGTTGTCGATTCTCGACGATCACAGCCGGTACGCAGTGGGACTTTATGCGTTGCCTGCTCTGAAAACTGAGAAGGCCTATCCCTGTCTGGTGGACACGTTCCGGCGATACGGAGTTCCACAGTCCATGCTGATGGATCGCGGCTCGTTGTGGTGGTCAGCATGGAACGGCTGGGGACTGACCGGACTGTCGGTGCGGTTGATCGAGCAAGGGATCCGGCTGATCTATGGCCGCGTGGCGCATCCGCAGACGCAAGGAAAAGTGGAACGTTTTCATCGAACGTTAGGTCAGGCCATGCGACATCGCGGAGTGCCGAAACGATTCGAGGACTGGCCGGCAGCGCTTGCAGAATTTCAGATCAGTTATAACCGGCGGCGGCCGCACGAATCGTTGGCGATGAAACCGCCCGCTGAACGATATCAACCGAGTTCGCGGAGTTATCAGGAACAGGTTCGGCCCTGGGAATATCCGTCGGGCAGCGATGTACGTCGGCTGAATTCGCGGGGTATGTTAACCGAGGCGGGACAGCGGTGGTTCGTTTGCGAAGCCCTCGCAGGGCACACCGTGCGAGTAGAACGATTTGAGAAAAAACTGTTGGTGAGCTATCGGCACATGTACATGCGCGAGATCGACCCGGAATTCCGAACGACTCGATCGATGGTGGTAGCAAGAACCGACGCCACCTAGCTCACTCCGGTCGCCCTTCGGGCTCCCTGCGCGAGCTAGGTGGATGAACACGAAACCAAAACAGAATACAAAAGTGTAAAGGATGTCCTGGCACACGATGTAAAGAACGTCTTGGCAACTTACACTGAAGGTGGCCCCTACGATTTTCCTGCTAAACCTTTTATTAGCACACACTTGCACACCAGATCGCCGTAAGTCCTTTATTAGCACACACATCGCTTTCGAGGGGGGTGGGGGGGTGCCTACAAAAAGCTATTTGGCCGAACTTTGGTTATGGGAGGATTGGGGCGAAGACATTGAAAACATTAGAGTTGGTGTTTGTTCAGCCTGTCTACCTGAGGGCAAGGCCGCACTCGGATAATTGCGCGCGAATTTGCGGCTGCGAATCTCGCCGTGGACTGTTCGCTCTGAATTCCTGCCCGACATTATTCTGTCCGTTGACAGGCTCATCCAGCGCCTTATAATGGTGATGCTTTTGTTATTCGGCGCCGGAGCCAGCCCCCCACTTTTGCCGGCGCACGGGAAGTTTTCAAGCGACACTTCAATGACTATTTTCATCTGAATATTGAACCGTGACTGCCCTCATCAACTTCGTATCGAATATGCCGTCGTGCTCTGCGGCCATTATTTGGTTTCTGCAGAATCCATTGTCGAAATATTGGCATACGCAAACAGACCCGCACAGCAATCCATTTCGCGGCATGTATCAGTTGAATGGATTCGATCTGGCGATCATGATTCCGTATTTCGTTGTGCTGGTGGTGTTGGCGCTTTATGGAATGCACCGCTATGTGATGGTCTACAACTATTACAAATACCGGCAGAATGTGCCGGGGCCGCCGCCGACTGTTACGGAATGGCCGCGAGTGACCGTGCAGCTTCCGATTTTTAATGAACGCTATGTGATCGAGAGGCTGGTGGAAGCGGTTTCGCATTTTGATTATCCGCCGGAACTTCTGGACGTGCAGGTGCTGGACGATTCCACCGACGAAACCTGCGCCATCGCGAGTGCGTGCGTGGATCGATTTCGCGCGCTGGGAATGCCGATTACTTATTTGCATCGCACGAATCGTGAAGGATACAAAGCAGGCGCGCTGGCGGAAGGATTGAAAGTTGCGAAGGGCGAATATGTGGCGATTTTTGACGCCGACTTTTTGCCCGCGCCGGATTTTCTGCGACGCACACTTCCGTATTTCACGAATAAAGAAATCGCCATGGCGCAGACGCGTTGGACCTATCTGAACGCGGATTATTCGCTGCTCACTCAGGTCGAGCATATTTTGTTGGACGGACATTTTGTGATCGAGCATGGCGCGCGTTCGCGGCGTGGGTCATTTTTCAATTTCAATGGCACCGCGGGAGTGTGGCGGCGCACTGCGATTGATGACGCCGGCGGCTGGCAGCATGACACGCTCACGGAAGACACCGATCTTTCCTATCGCGCGCAACTGAAGGGCTGGCATTTCCTTTATTTGCCTGACATTGAGTGCGCTTCGGAATTGCCGGTGGAAATGAATTCATTTAAATCGCAGCAAGCGCGCTGGGCAAAGGGTCTGATGCAGACGGCCAAGAAAATTCTGCCGCGCGTGATGCGTTCCGATGCTCCGATTCATGTGAAGGCGGAAGCATTCTTCCATTTGACGGCGAACATCAGCTATCCGCTGATGGTGGTGCTTTCCACCATGCTGCTGCCCGCGATGATCGTGCGATTTTATCAGGGCAGTTTTCAAATGCTGGTGATTGATCTGCCGCTTTTTCTCGCGTCCACCTGTTCCATTTCCAGTTTTTATCTGGTGGCGCAGCGCAATTTGCATCCGAATTCGTGGAAGAAAACATTTTTGTACATGCCGTTTGTGATGGCCATCGGCATCGGCATTTCCATTCGCAATGCGGTGGCGGTGCTGGAAGCGCTGTGGGGAAAGAAATCCGAATTTGTGCGCACGCCGAAATACAATATGGCGGCCGCGCGCGTTTCACCTGCAAATATTCCCAGCCTTGAAGTTACTCAGGAAGACGGACAATCTTCCGGAGCCGTAAAGAATCAGAAGGGAAGCTGGTCCAAACTTTCCTACCGGAATCGCGGCGGCTGGCTGCCTTACGCGGAAATTGGCCTGGGACTTTATTTTGCGGCCACAGTTTTTTACGCATTCAAGAATGAAAATTACGCGACGATTCCGTTCCTGTTGCTGTTCGTGTGGGGATATTTGTATACCGGAGTTATGTCGCTTGGTCAGGCGTATTTCGAGCGGCTGCGATTTGGTTCGGTGGCGCCGCCTCCGGAGCCGAGGCCTGCGGCTAGCGGCGCGCCGGGATTTTGAAATCTGTTTGTAACTCGCTCCTGAAACCCCGCTTCTGAAGCTCGTCTGCGATTTATTTTCCTGCCTCCTCTTGGGAAAGCCCGCATATCCGGTCCAAAATAATTTCCGTTTGCATTCAGACTATATATATAGTAGAGTGAACGTCGCGCAAGGCGAATAATAAATGCCACAACCAAAGCTAACCAAACTGGAACTCCGAATCATGGAAGCGCTCTGGACTAAGGGAGCCTGCTCGGTTCGCGAAATCCAGGAAACGTTTCCCGCCAAGAATCGCCCAGCCTACACAACAGTCCAAACCACCGTTTATCGCCTGGAAGGAAAGAAAGCTCTTCGCTGCGTCAAGCGCATCAGTAACGCAAATATTTTTGAAGCTGCGATCTCCCGCAAACAGGCGCAAGGAACGTTAATCAACCACCTGCTGGCACTCCTCGGCGGCGGCGCGAAATTAGTGATGGCGCATCTGGTCGAAGCCGACGAACTAACCCTGAAAGACATTCAGGAAATTGAAAAGTCTCTCCGCAAGCAGCCGCGAAAGGACAAATCGAAATGACTCTCGCCGATCTGTCGCCGCTAGCAGACCACCTTTGGCAATCTACTATCTTCGCCATTGCGGCGTGGCTGTTAACAGTTGCGCTCAGAAAAAATCGGGCCTCGGTCCGTTATTGGATTTGGTTCTCGGCATCGGTAAAATTCCTAATCCCGTTCTCGCTTCTGGTTACCATCGGAAATAAATCCGCTTGGCACTCGTCACCGTTAATCACGCAGCCCCGATTCGCCGAAGCGATCAATCAAATCGGCCAGCCCTTTGCAATTTTCACGGAAGCACCTATCGCGATGCCGCCGTCCCACGCGTCCAACGCGCTCCCAATAATCCTTCTCGCCACATGGATTTGCGGCGGAATCGTGGTACTGATTTTCTGGCTTCGATCCGTGCAGCAAATTCGCGCCATTAAGCGAACTGCATCTCCGCTTCGGCTAAATCTGCCAATTCCAGTAATGTCTTCGCCAGCGCGCATGGAACCCGGCGTCTTCGGAATTTTCAATCCCGTCCTAATACTTCCGGACGGCATCACCGACCGCCTAACGCCCGCACAATTGAACTCAGTAATTACCCATGAACTCTGCCACGTCCGGCGCAAAGACAATCTGACCGCCGCAATCCACATGCTTGTCGAAACAGTCTTCTGGTTCCATCCATTCGTCTGGTGG
>DATBYL010000418.1:0-5547 GCA_036513735.1 Candidatus Acidiferrales bacterium | reverse complement strand
AGATGTGGACGTTGCGCGCGCCGGCGCCGCCGCGATCGAGAAAGCGTAAGGGACGAACGCGACATGTCCCAAGCATTCGATCTAAAAGTAATCGCGCGCCAAATATTTCAGCAGACCCTCGCCGGAATTGATATCGCCGAGACTCTTTGCCGGAAATTAGCGCGGCAGGGCACTCATATTCATTGCGTGGGCAGGTATTTCGATCTTGCACACTACAAACAAATAAAAATTATCGCGCTGGGCAAAGCTTCGCCGGCTATGGCCGAAGGGCTCCAGAATATTCTCGCTCCGGATTTTTCGGCCAGCGGAATTCTCGTCGCGTCCGCGCCTCCTTCGCGCCGGCTAAATAATTTTCAAGAATTTATTTCCGGGCATCCAGTTCCTAACGAGCAAAGTTTCGCCGCTGCTCGCGCAATTTTGGAAATGCTGCGCGAATCCGACCGCGCCGATACGCTGATATTTTTTCTGCTCTCAGGCGGTGGCTCGTCTCTCGTCGAGCTTCCGCTCGATCCGGAGATTCCTCTAGCAGATTTTCAGTCGCTCCATCGCGCGCTCGTCAGCTGCGGCGGATCGATCGACGAAATCAACTCGGTTCGCAAGCATCTTTCGGCAGTGAAAGGCGGACGCCTTGCCGCTGCCGCGCCCCACGCAACAAAGATTACGCTGGCTGTCACGGATGTGCCCGAAGGCCGCGAATCGGCGTTGGCCAGTGGCCCAACTTTGCCCGACCCGACAACCGCCGCCGATGCGCGCCACGTAATTGAGCAGTATGCCCTGCGCGAAAAACTTCCGGCGTCAATCGCGTCAACGCTCAGCGCGGCCGAAGCTCTCCCCGAAACTCCGAAAGCGAACCACGCCGCCTACCACAACGCCCACTTTGAAATTATTCTCGGCATGCATGATCTTTTTCATCACGCGCACATCAACGCCGAATCCGCGGGCTTCCACACGATTTGTGACAACACCACCGACGACTGGCCGATTCCGCGCGCCACGGAATTTCTTCTCGCCGATCTTTCGCGGCTCGCCAAAGAATGTTCCGGACAGCCCGTCGCAATTATTGCCGATGGCGAAGTCAGTTCACCCGTGCTGGGCAATGGCGTCGGCGGAAGAAATTCCGCGTTTGTTTTGGATTGTGTAAATAAAATCGCCGGCAAGAACATTGCTGTTCTAAGCGCGGGCACAGATGGAATTGATGGAGTAAGCCCCGCCGCGGGCGCCGTAGCCAACGGCGAAACTCTAGCGCGCGCGGCTGTGGCGAAACTCGATCCACAGGATTTCGCGCGCCGCAGTGATTCCTACAATTTTTTCGCCGCGCTGGATGACGCCATCATCACGGGCCCCACCGGAAATAATCTGCGTGATCTTCGCATTCTGCTCGCCGTGCCCGAAGAATTGTAGCGCGCAAATAATTTTTACTGCTTGGGTGCGTTCACTTTGTCTTCCAACTTTTTTACTTCGGCGTTCAGCTCGGAAATGTGCTGATCTAATCGCGTCATCCGATCCAGCAATTGTGTTACCAGCACGTTCAAATCAACTCCGCCAACTACGCCGCCGCTCGGTGCAGACGCCGCCGGCGCTCCATCCGCCGCAGGGTTTCCCGCACCGCCTCTTCCTCCGCGTCCGCCGCCAGCTCCGCCATTTTTCAGCCGGGCAATCGTTGCCGTCAGTTGTGGCGAGCTTCCCAGAGCAAGCTCATTGCTTTTTAACATTGCTTCCAGCGCTGGAATTGCTGCTGGATCTCCGCGTTGCCCCAGCGCGCCAATCGCGGATCGACGCACGCTGTCGTATGTATCGCTCAAATATTGAATCAGTCGATTTTCCAGCGCCGCATCTTTCATTCCCAATCGGCCAAGACTTTGAATTGCGGCCGGGCGCGAGTCCAGCGGTTTGCCCAGCGACGACCATTCCATTAGCATCGGTACCGCGCGATCGTCGCCGAGCGCGCCAAATCCGCTGAGGGCGGCTCGACGCAATATGTCATTCGGCGAATCGCTATTCACCGCTGCCGTCAACATGTCATACGCGCCGGGAGCCTTCATCTGTGCGAGAACTCCAAGCGCTGCGCCACGCACGCCCCACGCCGAATCATTTCTACAGAGCGTATCCAGACGCGTGATTATTTCCGGATCATTTTGGAATCGTGCCAGCAGCCGTACCACGGGCAACCGGACCCACGGGTCTTTGTCATTCAGCGCCGCAACAATTAGTTTCTTCGACGCGTCCGTATTAATTCGGCCAAGCGACTGCGCCGCTTGCACGCGAACTCCCCAGAATGCGTCATGCGTTGCCACGCGTCCCAGAGCTTCAATCGCGGAATCATTCTTCGCGAATCCTCCCAGCGCCACCGCTGCGTCCGCGCGATCCGTCACAGCATCGGCGTGCTCCAGTTGATAAATCCATTCCGTCACAGGTTTTTCAAAATCCGCCGACTTCAAAACTTTGTTGCCCTTATCGAAAAGCACCATCAGCGGCGTGGAATCAGCAGCGAAGGGAAATATTTCTTCGGCCTTGGTTACTTTAATCCAATAACTCTTTTTCCCTGCGGCGGTTGTTATCTCCACTTCCACCGGCACTTCAAAAAGCCCAACGTGCACGTCCAGCTTCTGCGTCTGCTCAACGGTCAACTTTTCCTGATGCGCCCCCGCGTCATAGCTCGCGCGCACTCGGAATTTCGGCGCACCCGCTCCGTAAATCCATTGATTGAAAAAGCGATCCACATTCGTGTTCGTGGATTCTTCGATCGCCTTCACCAGATCCGCCGTCGCCACATTTTTATTTCGATTCACATCCAAGTAGTGACGCAACGCGCCGAAAAACGCTTCATCGCCCAATTGAGAACGCAGCATTTCCAAAATCAGTCCGGCCTTGTCATAAATATTCGCTTCAAATTCCAGCGCATCATTAAAATTTCGCGTCACAATTGGTTCCGCGAAAACTTCAGGCCGAAACGTCGCTTGTCCCATCCATCCGCGCTGCGTATTCCAGTTGGAATACTTAGACTCGTCCACGCCCGCCGAATGTTCTTCCCACAACATTTGCATGAATGTCGCGAATCCTTCGTTCAGCCACAGGTCCGCCCAGTCCTTGCAAGTCACCAAATCGCCGAACCACTGATGCGCCAGTTCGTGCGAGTTCAGCGAATCCGACGCCTCATGCGTCTCCGCGGCCAGCCGGGGATCAATCAGCCCGCTCGTCGTCAGCGTCGTCGCGCTGGTGTTCTCCATTCCGCCTTCGACGAAATCATCCACCGATGTCTGCGCATACTTGTCCCACGGATAAAGCACGCCTAGGCGGTCGGAAAAATACTGCAGCATCTGCGGAGTGTCCGTGAATGTCGTCGCAACTTTATTTTCGTCGCCGCGCGGCACGTTGTAAGTCACCGGAATGCCGTGCCACATCACTTTCGTTTCGTGAAATTCTCCGGCCACCACGGAAATCAAATATGTGGAAAGCGGCTTGTCCTGCCGCCAGTCCCACGTTTTATTTTCCGCGCCGGAATTTGTCACGCTCACAAGTTTTCCGTTGGAAACCACGATCCACTCTTTCGGCACCGTCACAATCATTTCGGACGTCGGCCGCGCATTCGGATAATCGTAAATCGGAATGTAGTAACGCGTGTCTTCAGACTCGCCCTGGGTCCAAACTTCCTTCGGCCGGTCGGGATAATTTTTGTCCGGCAGCACAAAATACAATCCCTTTTTCGGATTGCCGCTGTAGTGGATATTGACGTCGAACTTTTCACCGATCTTCGCGTCGTGTCCCAATTCGACGATCAGTTTCGCGTCGGTGGTTGCGAACTTCGCAAGCTTTCCGTTCACCGTCACAGACGAAATCGTTAACGCGATCGAGTCGAACTCCACATGGTTCGTGCCGTCGTGCAGAATCGCCAGCGTCTGAGTGGTGTCGCCGGTCACACCGCGCGCGGCGGTATCGAATTTCAGCGCGGTCTTCACATGCTGCAAATCGTAATCGCGATTCCGAGCAAATGGCTCGTCCGCGCGGCCTACTGCGCATAGGAGCAACATCACCGCCGTGATCGCACAAATTATTCCTGACCGAAAATTTATCCCATTTGCACGCACGTCCGCACCAAATGCATTTCGCGTCGACATGATTGCCCCTTTGGATGGATCGATCGAATAACCATCATCAACTTCGTTCTACTTCTTCGCCCCACCCCGCAAATACGAATCCTCTTTATTAATCCAATCCTCGCGCCGCGGAATAAAAATATCCAGGTCGTCGGTGTCCACCACTGCTTCAGCGGCGTGCGGCACATGCGACGGAATTAACAAAACTTCGCCTTTGTTCAACACCATCTCGCCATCATCAAACGTAAATTTCAGCGCGCCATCCAAAATAAAAGTGATCTGCTCGTTATGATGCGAATGCCGCGGCACAATCGCGCCCTTTTTCAAATACACTCGCGCGATCGTACTCTGCGCTCCGCTCAACATCTGTCTGCTAATCAGCGGATTCAATTCTTCCATTTCTACTTTTGACCACGGATGTTTTTCCAGCATATTCGCTCCTGTTTATTTCAGACTCGACGCGCCATCATTTGTCGTGCACTGCATCGTCCGACGAATTCCGCCGCGCGTCAATCCCTGCGTCAATTCCCACGTCACTCTTGCTCGCCTCGCCAAAGTCCACCTATGATGCTTCGTGCGATTCTTCCGCTATCTAGCTCTTCTCGTCTTCTTTTTGGACCTTCCCGTCCCAATCTACTGGTTCATTCTTCACCCATTCACAAATTTCTGGCGACGCAATATTAGCGCCGCATTCTGGTTCGCCGGACTCGCCGCATGGACGTCTGGCGCAATCTTCGTCATCATCTTTCGCCATCAACTCCTCGGAGAAAATATTCCGTCACCGCTCGCCGCAGCCGCTGCGACCCCGCTAATCGCCGCCGATTTTATTCTTCTTTATTATTCCGGCAAATTTCTGGGCGGCAAGAAGTTAGTCGGCCATGCGGAACTCTCCGGTAAGTCAGAACTTACCACCACCGGCCTCTACAAATACGTCCGTCACCCGCGCTACACAGGAATGATCTTCGCAATCGTCGGTGCCTGCATCCTCGCGCAAACGAAATTCGCCTGGACTATCTCCGCAATCTGGCTCGCATGCGTTCTCGTGAGCATTTTTCTGGAAGAACGCGAAATGCGCCACCGCTTCGGCGCAGTCTACGAAGAATACTCCTGCGCCGCGCCACGTTTCCTGCCGCGCTTCTAGAATTTCGCTACGCTCGGCTCTGCTGCAATTATTTTTCTCTCCGCCCGCATTTTTGGTATGCTCCCGGCATCGAACTCAGTTCTTCGGAGGCCCCATGCGTAAACTCGGATTGCTACTCTCAATTTTTCTGGCGCTCAGTCTTTCCACTGCTTCCCACGCGCAGCTCACCAAGACAGTCACCACAAAAGCCGGCACTCCCGAAGACAAAGCTATGGACGAAATCAGTTCGACCACCGATCCCGCCCAGAAGCTCGCTCTGATCGACAAGTTCAACGCCGACCTCGCGCATGGCGAATACGCCGTTCTCGGCCT
>DATBYL010000417.1:0-4419 GCA_036513735.1 Candidatus Acidiferrales bacterium | reverse complement strand
CATCGCGACATTCAACGCGAGTATGGCGTGCCTTCCGAAGTTGCGCTAACCATGCCGATTCTTGTTGGGCTGGATGGCGAACGAAAAATGTCCAAGAGTTTAGGAAATTATGTGGGCATTACGGAAGCGCCGCAGGAAATGTTTGGGAAATTGATGAGCATTTCGGACGAGCAAATGTGGCTGTATATGGAATTGCTGACGGATCGGATGCCGGCGGACATTGCCCGATTGAAGCAGGAAGTTGTAGAAGGCGCGACGCATCCGATGGAAGTGAAAATTGGATTGGCGCAGGAAATTATCGCGGGATTTCACGGACAGGCGGCGGCTACGCACGCGGCGGATGAATTCCGGCAAGTATTTCAGAAGCGCGGCGCGCCTTCGGATGTGCCGGAGAAAAAATTGAAGGCCGGGCCGCGTCCGCTGTATGCGCTGCTGACGGAAACTGGCTTGGCACCATCGCGAAGCGAAGCCGAGAGATTGATCAAGCAAGGCGGAGTGGAAATTGACGGAGCGCGAGTGGAAGCGACGAAGCACGAAGTGGACATCGCGCCGGGTAAGGAAATTTTGCTGCGGGCGGGGAAAAAGAAATTCTTGCGGCTTACTGCGAAATGAAACTGCGCAACGCAAACGAAGTAAATTCCTGAAAACTATTTCCGTTCGGCGAATTTTTTTAGGCGCGCTAAATATTCGCGGTTGCGTCGAGTGACGGCGTGACGCGTGATTAGCCGGTCGACTGCGCGGCCGAAGCGGCCCGGCATTTCGTATTCGCTGCGCATGGTTACGTGGGTTCCTGTTGCGGATGGATCGAGTTGCCAGCGCTCGAGTCCGCGAACGCCGTAGGCGTCATCAAATTGCCATTCGAGAACGCGGAGCCATTCGTAGCGAGTGATTACGGCGGTGTGAGAAATTTCTTTCTTGCCGAGTTTTCCGGTGATGCGCACTTTTTGCGAGACGGCAAAATCGGATGCGCCGCCGGAAACTTCAAACTCGGCGGCCATTTCGGATGCATACCAGTAGATCATGCGTTGCGGAACAAGAAATAGAAATACTTCGTTCGGTGTTGCGGCAATTTCGATGCTGAGTTCGACGAGGGCCATTCGCGCGCATCGGAGTTTATCATTTGCAGCGGCGGGCTGATGGACGAGACTTGGAAATAAATTAGTAGGTTGTTGATGTCGCGGCGTAAATTCGGCGCGAGCGAGTATCCTGCACAAAAACTATGACGCGAGTATTTTCGCGTATCCAGTCGGGAGAAAGTTTCACTCCTGTTTGCAGGTCGAACGAATATTCTCCACTTCCGCTTGCTCTGCCGAGGCTGGTGAGTTTGCGAAGGACGCCCTCGTGTTGCAGCCCGCGGCCGGCATTTTCACCGCGGCGCACGTCGGAATGCAAATGACTTTCGGTGATGGCCAGAAAAACTTCGGCGTTTTGTCCGTCCGAGGCGGATGCGTCAGATAGTTTTTTTGCGCGCACGCGCAAAATTTTCGGGCCGCCGATTGTGGCCGTTGCGCCGACCCACGATAAATCCAGTTCCGTCTTCGGAGCGCCGGTGGCTATTTGAATGGCGCGCCGCGCGGCGTGTTCATCGCTTCCGAGAAGCTCGACGCGACCGTCTACAATCATTTGCGGCGTATAAACTTCCGCGTGCAGAATTTTCGCGTAATCTTCCTGACGCTGCGTGGCCGCTTTAGAAGCGAACGGATCGCGCCACCCTTGATCGTCCCAATAATCCACGTGCTCTTCGAGGATGATCGCTTCCGCGCCGCTCACTGGTTGATGCTCGTCAATTTGCGCGAGTAACTTATCGGCCGGCGGACAGCTTGAGCAGCCTTCGGAGGTGAATAGTTCGACGAGAACCGGTTTTGCGGTGATCGTCCCTGCTTGCTCACCGCGCAGATCGCGCGAATCCGCATGTGCGGACGAGTGAGTTCGCGCGATAGATGGAACGAGCAACGAAATTGTGACCAGCGCGATAGCGGGACGGAGATTCATGGCGCGAAATTTCCTTGTTCACGAGTTACGGAATATCTGATGCGCCAGTGTGCTCCACGGCTGGAAATAACGCAACGAGCGCAGCACATTCCGCGGATGGTTGACAGGAATCTTTCGTCGTTTAGTCCCCACGCAATGTGTCTGCCGGATCGACAGCGGCGGCGCGGCGCGCCGGGAAAAAACTGGCGAACGCGGCGACGATTATCAAAACGGTTGGCACGAGAGCGTAGGTGAGCGGATCGCGCGGGCTGATTCCGAAGAGAAGTGATTTCATTAATTGCATTAATTCGATGGCGCCTGCAAGTCCGATGGCCGCGCCGATTCCAGCCAATAGCAGCGCATGGCTAACGAACATCCGCGCGATAGCGCCTTGTTGCGCGCCGAGCGCGAGACGGATTCCAATTTCGCGCGTGCGTTGCGAAACGGTGTAGGAGATGACGCCATAAATTCCGATGATGCCAATCGCCAGCGCCATGGAACCGGCAATCGCGAGCATGACCAGAGCGAAAGAAGTTCGCGCGAGGGAATGATCGTAAAGATTTTGCATTGTGCGCAGAGAGGTGAGCGGAAGTTCAGAATTTACTGAGGCAACAGCGCTGCGAATTTCGCCGAGGAAACTTGCGGTGCCGGTGCGATCGCTGCGCACGACATAAGTGACGGAGCGCCGCGTCATGGGAGGCCAGTAAACGATGGAGGGCGCTTTTTCGCTGACTCCGTTTTCGCGGACATCTGCCACGACGCCGACAACTTCGCGCTTATCACCGAATTCTGTAAATCTTTTGCCTAGCGCAGCTGACGGAGTGCCCCAAATTTCGCGCGCTAAGTTTTCTGAAACCAGTACAGACGGACGATTATCATAAACATCCGTCCAGGTGAGGTCGCGTCCGGCTACTAATTTCGTGCCGTCTGTTTGAATGAATCCGGGCGAGACATATTTGAACATTCGTAGCGGCTGATTTTCTTCGGTGGCATCGGGCCTGCCTTCAGGGATGATGATGTCCCAACCGGTCTCAATTCCTTCCATGGGCATTTCGCTGGCGAAGCCTACGCTGGTGACGCCGGGAATCGTTGCGAGCTTATCGGAAATATTATTTTGAATTCGCGTGACGTGTTGCGGTTGGGCGACGAGCGCGGGCGGAATGGAAAGTCGCATGATCTGGAGATGCTCAGCGTGCGTAAAGCCCGGGTCGACATTTCTGAGCGATTGGAAAGTGCGGATCATTAATCCGGCGCTGACCAGCAATATCAGTGCGAGAGCAACTTGAGCGACGACCAATAGATTGCGAACACCGTGGCGTTCGCGGCTGGCGCTTGCGGTGCGTCCGGCGCTGCGAAGCACGAGGGAAATTTTCGTGCCGGCGTATTTGAACGCGGGAAACAGTCCGAAAAGCAGAGCGGCGAGCAGAGAAAGCGCGAGAGTGAATGCGAGAGAGCGTGAGTCGAGAGAAATTTCTGCCAGGCGCGGCAAACTATTCGGGCCTAACGCAATTAAAAGTTTGAGACCTTCATATGCAAACGCAATTGCCAATGCGCCGCCGCAAACGCCGAGCAATACACTTTCCACCAGCAGCGCGCGAACAATTCGCCACCATCCCGCGCCGAGCGCCGCGCGAATGGCGAGTTCCTGTTGGCGGGCCTCGGTTCTGACGAGCAGTAGATTGGCCACATTGGCGCAGGTGATGAGCATGACGATTCCGAGCGTGGCCATGACGATCCACAAAACATTTCCGACTTCGCCGACGACTTGTTGCTTCAGGGGACGAAGCGCCGGGGTGATTTTCCATACTTCATAAAAATGTGAATTGATGCCGGGACCGTTTGACCATGAGTCCATCCAGACGGGCAACATGCGAGTGAGGTCGGCATCGGCTTGGGCGATAGTGGCGCCCGGTTTCAAACGCGCGATTCCGTGATATTCAAAACCGGCCAGTCTGAGCTTGCCGCCTCGATCAATTGCGAGCGGCACGATGAGATCGAAATCCGCGTCGACGAGTTGGAATCCGCGCGGCATCACGCCGATTACTTCACGAAGATTTCCATCGACATTTAGTTTCCAGCCGAGAATGGAGCGATCACCGCCGAAGTGGCGCTGCCAGTAGCCGTAGCTCAACATTACTGTGGCGGCGCTTCCGGGCTGCTGATCGGCGGATGAAAGCGCGCGCCCGATGATCGGAGGAACTTCAAGCGCTTGCAGAACGCCATCCGTAACTTCTACCGTACGAGCTTGCTCCGCTTCGGCTTGTCCGGTGACGTTGGCGGTGCCGGAAGTCCACGCGCCGAGAGACTGAAACGAACGGTTGTGATCGGAATAGGTAACGTACATGGAAGCGGAAAGGGGAAGACCGTCGGAGACGCTGAACAATCCCGCGGCGCCGGGCGCCTCCTGATGGAGCGAGACCAATTCTTCGGATTTCGGATATGGTAGCG
>DATBYL010000416.1:0-6628 GCA_036513735.1 Candidatus Acidiferrales bacterium | reverse complement strand
CGCCCGTTTTCAACCCCAGTGTCTGCGTCGAAAGCCGCGTGTCCATGCATGTCAACACTGCCAGTTTCTTTTCGGGACGCGGCGTCAGCCTGCGCAATTCATGCGTGCGCGAATAAATTTCGTTTTCTGCGAGAACTTCGTCAATTACGCTCATGGGCGGACAGTGTAACCCAGTCCCTCCCGGATGGCACGAATGCGCGCTGTATCGTGCTTGCCCGTCGAGAGCGCCGGTGTTAGACTAAACTAGTCGGAACTAGTTGATATGGAGGATCTATGGAATCAGTCGGAGCCTTTGAAGCCAAAACCCATCTCTCTGCGCTGCTCGATCGGGTAAAACGAGGTCACAAAATACTGATCACTAAGCACGGCGCTCCCGCAGCGATGCTGGTGCCGGTGGAGGTGACGGAACCCAAAATGACGCACGAGGAAATTGTGGAGGGCTTCCGCGCCCTGAGAAAGCGCGTCAAACCCGGTTCGATGAGCGTTCGCGATATGGTTCGCGAAGGACGGCGATATTGAGCGGAGTCGTCGTCGACGCCTCACTTGTGCTCGCGTGGTGCTTTCCTGACGAGTCTAACGACTACGCCGATGCCGTGCTAGATGCGCTTGACGGTGTAACCGTGAACGTGCCCTCTATTTGGCCGGTGGAGGTTACGAATGCTTTGGCGGTCGGAGAGCGAAGCAAGCGAATCATGCCAGTTGACGTGCTTCGCTTTGAACAGCTTATCAGGGCGCTTACCATCGTCGAGAATTCCCAAACGGTGATCGAAAACATAACAAATCTACTTCCCCTAGCGCGCGAGTACAAACTTACAGCCTACGACGCAGCCTACCTTGATCTTTCGGCGCGACTGGGTGTGCCGTTGGCGACCTTGGACAACGCGCTTCAAAAAGCTGCCCGCGACGCAGGCATAAATCTATTTAAGCCCTAGCCACCGATTCGCTTATGCGTTCGGCGTTTCTCCCGCCGCAAAATATGTTACGCTCCCTCCGTCGCGCATTTATTTCAGGCGTGCGGCGTTCGTCACCTCGGACATCCTCTCGCACGTGGGGGCTTCATGAAGAAGTTTGTGCTCATCTTCGCGGCTGCGTCGGCCGCCTTCGCGTTTCAGACCGATCGAAATCCTGACGTCGCGCGATGGGAACAGCAAGCGCGCAACGTCACCATCATTCGCGACGACTGGGGCGTCGCCCACGTTTACGGAAAAACCGATGCCGACGCGGTTTTTGGAATGGAATACGCGCAGGCGGAAGACGATTTCAATCGCGTGGAAACAAATTACATCAACGCAATGGGCCGGCTCGCGGAAGCCGAAGGCGAATCGAAAATTTATCAGGATTTGCGCATGAAACTCTTCATCGATCCTGACGACATGAAGAAGCAATACGCCGCGAGTCCCGAGTGGCTCCAAAAATTAATGATTGCATTCGCAGATGGCCTGAACTTTTATCTCTACAAACATCCCGAAGTGAAGCCGCGCGTAATCACTCGATTTGAGCCGTGGATGGCGCTCACTTTCACCGAAGGCAGCATCGGCGGCGACATCGAAAAATTTAACGTGAACCAGTTGCAAGCGTTCTACGGAAAAGCCGACGCCAGCGCGAAACCCGCGGCAGCCGCTACGCGGAAAGATTCTACGGTTGCAGATGTGTGGGAAGAAAATGAACGCGAGCCGGAGCCGACTGGCTCAAATGGAATGGCCATCTCTCCAACAAACACGACCGATCATCACGCGCTGCTTTTAATCAATCCCCACACTTCATTTTATTTCCGTTCCGAACTGCAAATGGTCAGCGACGAAGGCCTGAACGCCTACGGCGCGGCCACTTGGGGACAGTTTTTCATCTATCAAGGATTCAACGATCGCGCCGGATGGATGCACACCTCCAGTGGCGTCGACGCCGTAGACGAGTATCTCGAAAAAGTGGAAAAGAAAGGCGATCATTACGTCTACAAATATGGAAACGAAGAGCGCCCGGTAACGGAGTCAGTCATCACCGTGCGCTACAAAACCGAAAGCGGCATGGCCGAAAAGAAATTCACTGTGTATCGTACGCATCATGGCCCCATCGTCCGTGAAGAAAATGGCAACTGGGTTGCCGCGCGCATCATGCAGGAGCCAATCAAAGCGCTCACACAGTCTTACATCCGCACAAAAGCCCACGATTACAAATCGTTCCGCCAGACGATGGAACTGCAAGCCGACTCATCCAACAATACAATTTTCGCCGACGCCGATGGCGACATCGCCTACTTCCACGGGAATTTTATTCCGCGCCGCGATAATAGTTTTGATTTCACAAAGCCCGTGGACGGCAGCAATCCCGCCACCGAATGGCATGGACTTCTGACCATCGACGAAACTCCGCACCTGCTCAATCCGAAAAGCGGATGGATTTATAATTCCAATAACGCTCCGTGGTCGGCGTCCGGCCCCAGCAGCCCCAAGAAAGAAGACTATCCAAAATATGTCGAGCAGGGAGTTGAAAGCGCTCGCGGCGAACACGCTGTCCGCGTTCTACAAAATAAAACAGATTTTTCGCCCAGCGCTCTGATAGGCGCGGCATACGATAGCTATCTCACCTGGTTCGAGAAGCCGCTTCCCGCGCTCATCAACGCGTGGGACGCGGCGGCCGCGGATAATCCGCTGAAAACAAAGTTAGCCGATCAAATCGCGCTGCTTCGCGCGTGGGATCATCGTTGGGCGATCGCATCCGTCCCAACTTCGCTCGCCGTTTTCTGGGGAGAAGATGTTTCGCGCCGCGTCCGCGCGGACGCCCGCGCCGCCGGAATGCGCGTGGAAGAATATATCGGCGCTAAAGCGTCGCCGGACCAGATGCTTCAGTCGCTCTCCGCCGCGTCCGACAAACTTGCGGCCGATTTCGGAAGTTGGAAAACTCCGTGGGGTGATATCAATCGTTTTCAGCGCATCAACGATGACATCAATCCGAATTTCACTGACGCCGGCCCAAGTATTCCCGTCGGATTCACCTCGTCCATGTGGGGCTCGCTCGCGTCATTCGGCGCGCGCTCTTATCCCGGCACAAAAAAGTGGTATGGCAGCAGCGGAAATAGTTTCGTCGCAGTAATTGAGTTTGGAAAAACCGTGCATGCTCGCGCAGTCACCGCGGGTGGTGAAAGCGGCAATCCGTCCTCACCGCATTTCGATGACGAAGCAAAGCGTTACAGCACCGGTGATTTGCGTGACGTCTATTACTACCGTGCGGAACTCAAACGACACACCGAGCGCGAATATCATCCGGGAAATTAATCGAAACGTCTTTCGCAACTTTCAATTCCGCTAAATTCCGCCACCGTCGTCGGAAATCATGTCCCGCGCAATTTTGTCTTTATCCTCAAGTGGTTTTTCCAATTTGAATTCTGGCGCGCCTTGTTCCGGCGTCATCATCAATAATTTTCCGTGCACTTTCAGCCCGGCACTTTCGTCCACGCGAATGTAATATTCTTGTCCGGCTTTTGCGTCCAGCGTAACCACAGACGATTTATCATCCGATCGAACAGTGTGCGTGCCGGGGCTCAACTTAATTGTCATCCGGCTGTCGTTGGCCATGCGCGCAATTTGTTTATC
The DNA here is from genome assembly GCA_036513735.1 of Candidatus Acidiferrales bacterium. GTDB lineage: Bacteria > Acidobacteriota > Terriglobia > Acidiferrales > UBA7541 > DASTCZ01. The sequence continues at coordinate 3,038 of DATBYL010000416.1, read as the reverse complement.
GTCCACGAAAATCGAAGGCCTGAACGTCGCAGCCATCACACCCTTCTGTCTGTAAACGTGAAGCAGCACGACGGTGCCAGCAGGGCTCGCACCCGCAACAGCCTTTCCGTTCACCGGCGCATTCACCATCGCCAGAATCACATTGTCGGGAACTTTTTCGGCCTTCAGTCCCTGCAAGGCTTGCGGAGAAGTGTCAAAGCTGCACGGCCCCGCCTTAATTTTCGCGATAATCACATCCGCCGAAAGTCCTGAGCGGTGCATGTCGGCAATATCCTTGTTCGTAAGCGCTGCCTGCCCTGCCGTTGCAGCGCGCAAATTCACCAGCGGCAGCGCAATCATCGCGAGAATAATCACCAATGCCAAAACAAAAAATCGCCGAGACAATCTCATCCAGCCCTCCGAGCACTTCAAATTGCTTTTCCGACCCGCCGAAGCTGGCGCATCATACCACTACGCTGTTCCGCGCCCGTCAGCCTTTTTTCCAGCCGTTAGGCCCTTCTCTTCTTTTCAGATTTCTTCTCCGCCTCCGTCATCCGCCAAGCCCCGCGCAAAAGATCCTTCATAGCATCCATCTCAATCTTCGGCAGCCGCACGAGAATCCATTTGTAATTCAAGTAGTGATCCGTAACAAAATAAATTTCCGGCGCAGTGGCAATCATTTCGTCGCGCGCGTCAAATCCCATTCCCACCACTAGCGTTTCGCCGTCTTCCTTCAATCTCGCAAAAAGCGCTCCACGCACCTTAAATCCCGGCGTGCCGTACGACCGCACCTCTTCGACCCCGTCGAGGCTCAGCACGAATTTGCGCACAGCTTCAAATTTCACGGACATATTCCCACCATCAGATAATTCCGCGCGCGAATCATACCACCACACAGCTCCGCGGACTTTCACCTTGTGCCCGCCTTTCACCGATGATACTTTGCGGTCGGAATTCTGGAGGATTCCCCAATGTCAAAATTCTCGAAACTCAGCCTCGCGATTTGCACATTTGCCGCGGTAATCATTATCGGTTCGGCCGCCACTGGTTTCGCGCGTCCCGCCGCACAAGCCGCCACCGGCGCATCTGCAACAAAAGCCACCGTTGAAGTCGACGACGCCAGCGGAAAAATTCCTCTCAAGCGCGAAGAGCAAATCGCGTTTATGTTCGTTGACGCCATCAAACACGTCGAAGCCGAATGCGGTCGCAACGGTGGCCCATGCACCGTCGCGCAAATGGTGGCCGGACCAAAGGCGGCCGCCGGCGGCATGACTCCCAGCAAACTGAAGTATGATCCGTCCACCGATCCGAACTATACCTACAAGCTCACCATTAATGGCTCAAACTGGGAACTGTGGGCGATTCCGAAGAAGGCTGGCCTCGGCGGATTTTACGTTGCACCGGGCATGATGCAAGACACGTATTACAACGCGAAGGGCGCGGCGTCCAACAAAGATCGCAAGCTCACTGGATCGTCGGTCAACGGCGACATCTTTTTCGTAGGCTAGCGCGATAGCTCCGACTGACAATCTCCGTCGCAACTGGGCGACACGAGAATAAAATAGCGCGTGGCCGAATTCGCAGCGCTTCGGCCGCGCGTTCTCTACGAGTCACACAGGCGTCTACGGGAGAGCATCGAATGGCCAACATCCGCATTCCCCTTCGGCGCACAAAAAATATCGCGCGAGTATCATTGCTCGCGCTTGCTATCCCGCTGATGTTCGCGGCATCGGCTGCATTTGCCCAGTCCGACGACAGCCTCCCTGTAGTAAAGCAAAAAGCCGAGGATCTAATTAAAGCACAAAAATTTACTGAAGCCTTGCCGCTCATCGAGAAAATTGTTGTAGCCGAGCCAGATAATGCCCACATGCAATTCAATCTGGCGTTTGCGTTGCTCGGTCAGGCATCCGTGACGAAGGATGCGGCCGAACGAAAAGCGCTTCGACTCCGCGCGCGAAGTTCATTTCTAAAGGCCAAAGAATTGGGTGAAAAAGCCCCTGTTCTGGACGCGCTCATTTCCGGACTTCCCGCGGATGGCTCCGACACCAGTCCCTTCTCGCAAAATATTCAGGCCAACGATTTAATGAATGGCGCCGAAGCTTTATTCGCGCAGGGAAAACTTGACGACGCCTTGCTGATTTATCAGCGCACCCTCGATCTTGATCCCAAGCTCTATCACGCCGCGCTTTTTTGCGGCGACGTTTACATGCAAAAAGCCGATTTTCCCAACGCGGAAATCTGGTACCAAAAAGCCATCGCCATCGATCCGAATCGCGAGACCGCCTACCGGTATTCCGCGACGCCCTTCATGAAGCAGCAGAAATATGATATTGCCCGCGATCGCTACGTCGAAGCCTACATTGCGGAACCGTACAACAAATTTTCAGCCGCTGGATTAAGTCAATGGGCGCAAATCACCAAGACTGTCATCGGACATCCACGGATTGAAATTCCCGTGAACGTCACCACCAACGACAAAGGCGAGCTGAATATGAATATTCCCGCGAACATGATGATTGGCTCAACCGACGGATCGAATGCTTGGATCATTTACGGTGGAACTCGAATATCGTGGCGCAAAGAAAAGTTCGCCGCCGAATATCCAAACGAGAAAGAATATCGTCACAGCCTCGCCGAAGAAGCGGCGGCATTGCGCGCTGTAGTTTCCATGGCCACGTCCGACAAAAAGGTGAAGAATCTAAATCCATCGCTCGCGAAATTGAAAAAGTTGGATGACGAAGGCCTCCTCGAATCGTACATTTTGCTTGCGCGGCCCGACCAGGGAATCGCTCAGGATTATCCGGCCTACCGCGATCAACATCGAGACAAACTTCGCAAATACGTCGTGGACTACGTTTTGACCGGAGGCGGCAAATAACGTTCCTCCCGATCGCTCGACAAATTGCATCTTCAGAGTTCTCTCCGGCTATGTATAATCCGGCCTGACCAATATGGCCAACTTTTCGGCACGTTTGTGGAGAGCTTTTCGTCGCGTATGGCCGTCGTGCATGACGCAGGCCCAGGCCGTCGCGTTCAATATGTTTCTCGCGTTTTTCCCG
>DATBYL010000415.1:0-4790 GCA_036513735.1 Candidatus Acidiferrales bacterium | reverse complement strand
GATTTCGATGGGCGCGTGCGCCACTTCCGGTGGTGTGTTCAATAATTATGCGATTGTGCAGGGCGTGAATCAGGTTATTCCTGTTGACGTCTACGTACCCGGATGTCCGCCGCGTCCGGAAGCGTTGCTCTATTCCATTCTTCAACTTCAGAAAAAAATTCAGGGCGAGCGTGGAAGTTTCAAGCGCGCGTTGAATATCGCTTAGTCCGCTTTAACTTTTTCCTAAAATATTTTTGTCAATTATGGTTCATCTCGGCGAAAGCAGCCGCAGTCCCGCAATCCCCGCAACAATGAGTGTCATGCATCCAAGCCGCAGCGCCGTGCGCGGCTCGTCAAATAATGCGATTCCCAGCAACGCTGTGCCAATCGCGCCAACTCCCGTCCACACCGCGTAAGCCGTTCCGATAGGAATTTGTTTTGCGGCCAGTCCGAGCAGATAAACACTCACAAGTCCTCCCACGAGTACTCCGACTGTCGGCCACAGCCGCGTGAATCCTTCGGAATATTTCAACGTGATTGCCCATGCAACTTCACACAGCCCCGCGATGAAAAGTAAAAGCCACGCCATCGTTCCTCCTAAATTTTCAGTTAGCGAAAATTACTCAGGCAACTTGCTTCGCTCAATCGGCAATGCGATCACTTCGGCCTCGCCGCCTGCCCAACTTAAATTGCTGCCGACGGAATTATGTTCGCGCCGCACGTACGCCATTCCGATCGGCCGTTCGAGCGCATAAGAAAATGCTGCGCGCGTAACAAATCCGACGTCCGCGTTGCCAACTTTCACCGGAGTCTTCGCCGCTGGAATTGTTTCGCCAGAAAATAAAATTCCCACGCGCCGCCGGTTAACATGTCCGCGCGAACGCACGCGTTCCACAATTTCCTGTCCGGTGTAGCAGCCCTTGGTGTAACTGATGTGCGAATTTTCCAGCCCTGCTTCGTGAGGAATTGTTGTGTCGTCGAAATCGTAGCCAAACCATGGGATTCCCGCTTCCAATCGCAACGCGCTTAGCGCGTCGTAGCCGACCGGCCCGCCGCCATTTGCGCGTGCCGCATCGACAAGTGCTTGCCAAAGCTGCGGCAGCGATTCGCGCGACGCAATAAACTCCGCGCCGTCCACTCTGCCCACAGATCTACGAACCATCCGGCAGCGAACTCTCGCAATCTCCGTTTCCATGTGGCTAAGCTCGGAAAGCAATTCCAGTGCAGGCCCACCAAGCGACGAAATAATTTTCGTCGACAGCGGTCCTTCAATCGAAATCGTGCCAAGTTGGTCGGTCACATCTTCCATCACGACGTCGTCCATAATTATAAATTTGTCCAGCGTCGCCGCCGTGCGTTCGCGAATCATCGCGTAGGTAACGGCGAGCAGCCGGTCAGCCAGCCCATAAATTTCAAGTTCCGCCATGATGCGGCCCTGTGGATTCAGCAGCAGGGAAGAAATACCCTGACCTGGCTGAAGATCCTTGATATTGTTAGTAAGTATTGCGTTCAGATATCGCGCGCGATCCGGCCCGGTGAAATTAAAAAACGCTCGATAATTCTTATCGGCAACAGCCACGGTCTTACGCGCAAAATAATATTCCTCACGCGAATTTGTGAATCGCGCAGGCAGTGCGCACCCAAAATATTCACCGAACGTGGCGCCCGCCGCCTCGTGAAGCTCCCGTAACGGAGATTGAATTAGCATCAGCAGATTTATTCCCGCGCAACCATCTTAACAGTTTGCGCAAACCAACCCGCACGCAGAATGTTAATCGCCGAGCATCCCGCAATTCACCGAATGCTATACTCAGATTTGGTAAAGTCGGTGTGGTAATTCACAAATGAAAGAAGCGCCACAACTAATTCACGAAATTCTGCCCGTCGGAATGTTGCAATGCAACTGCCACATCGTCGGCGATCCCGTTACGCGCGAAGCCATCGTTATCGATCCCGGCGATGACGTCGACTCAATTCTGGAAGTAATTGCTCGCCGGGGATTGAAAGTCACGAACATTCTAATCACGCACAGTCACATCGACCATGTCATTGGCTTAAAAAAGATGCGCGAAGTAACCGGCGCGCCCGTGTCGATGCATCAGGCCGACCTCGATCTCTATCAACAAATGGAAATGCAAGCGGAATGGATCCACTGGGCGACGCCGGAACTCACCGAAGTGGACGATTTTCTGACCGAAGGCAAATCCATCAAGTGGGGAAATTACGAACTTCGCGTTATGCACACGCCCGGCCACACAAAAGGCAGCGTTTGCCTCTATCTTCCGCGCGAAGAAAATATTGTTCAGGATCCCGGCCTGCTTTTCGCCGGCGACACTCTTTTCGAGGGAAGTATTGGCCGCACAGACCTTTGGGGCGGCTCGATGAAAGAAATTCTGCGCTCACTTAAGACGAAACTTCTCACGCTGCCCGACGAAACAATTGTGTTTCCCGGCCACGGCAGCCCAACGACAATCGGTGTCGAGCGCGAAACAAATCCATTCTTGCGACGACTCTGACCGCAAAAGTATCCAGCACGAAAAAGTTCACTGCGCCCGCAATCGCTGCTCTCGCTCCACGCGCAATTCTTCCATCACGCTCTGAATCAGTTCCTTCGCTTTCTGCAATTCCTCCTGAATAATCTGAATATCCATCGTCGGTTTTTCGGGATCGCGATTGCTGTGGCAATAAACTCCATGCTGCCCGACAAAAACCATCGCGTTCGTCACGCGATCCAGTGACACCGCCAATCGCCCGCGATGCCGCCCCAGCATTTGCTCGTAATGTTCCAACTCGTCTTTGTGTTTCTCGAATGCGGACATTCACACTCTCCTCGTTCGCTCTAGGCGCGTCTAATTCCAACGTACCGCTTTCAACTCGCGTTCGCAACTCGCGCGAATTCGCATCCCGCATCACCATCAGACATGTGCCGTAAGCCGTATTGCAGCCGAGGAACGCTTCGCGCCGCTCGTTATGGACGTTCGCCGCTTCCGCGCTGGATAATGGGCGCTGCAACCGAACTCGCGTTCGCGCGCTACCAGTTTCAGCGGGGGAGCAATGAGACGTTCCGATTTATTGCAGCACTCTGAAAAGCATCATACCGGCCGCACCACTCAAATTGTTTTTGGCGAGCGCCAGCACTTATTGCGCGTGCTTGATTCCATTGAAAATACAAATGTATCTCGTCCGCGTTTCGAGCAGGAGCGCCGCACGCTCGAACAATTAATTCACGGCCGCACGCAGGAATTGAATTCCGTCAACGACGATTGGGATTTGAAAGTTGGCATGTTGCTGAGCGCTGACGCCAAGCCCGAACTCCTCGAAAAGCTCGCGCGCGAAGCTCCTGAGCACGATTATTATTTGCTGCGCCTGATCAGCGAACATCCGCGCGTTACCGCGAAGACGCTTGCGAAACTCGCGAAGCATCCCTACGCCGCAATTCGAGAAAATGTCGCGCGCCATCCGAACGCCGATTCCGCAACGCTGACGGCACTCGCGAAGGATCGCAGCCAGCCGCTGTGGTATCTTGTTGCGTTCAATCCGAATACACCCGCCGCTCTGCGCGCTAAATTGCAGGATCGTCTGCGCAAACTCGGCCAAACAACCGCATCCGCAAAATAAAAATTCTTTCGCACATCAAACTGTCGTCGTGAAAGCGTAGAATGTCGGCATGTCCGAAGAGCGACGCCACGAGCATTCTGCTCAGCATGAAGTTGTCGAACGGCACGAAGACGCCGCGCATCTAAAAATTCCGGCGTCATTTAATATCACCGATTATTTTCTCTACGTTCCCGCGCTCGCGCATCCCGGGCGTCCCGCAATTCTCGGCGAACCTGCTCCGGTAAGTTACGGCGAACTCGCCAGTTTGACGAGGCGCGTCTCGATGGCGCTTTCGCGGGAGGGAATTGCCCCCGCGGAACGCGTCCTGATCGTACTGCCGGACTCTGTCGAATTTATCGCCGCATTTTTGGGCGTTGTCGCAATCGGTGCGGTAGCCGTGCCCGTAAATCCCATGGCGCGCGAATCCGATTACGCGCATTATTTGCGCGATTCCGGCGCGCGTCTCGCCATCGTCCATGAATCCACACTCGCCGAATTTATTCCGGCGGCAAAAGGATTTCGCGCAAGCGCAATTGTTGTCGTAGGCGAAAATTCAACTGGAGAAAAAAGCGCCGCGCCTGCCGGAAGTTTGCGCTGGCAGAAATGGCTCCCCGCTAGCGCCGAACATAAAGCGACGCGCAACACTCTCGCCACGGATACCGCGTTTTTCCTTTACACATCCGGCAGCGGGGGAACTCCGAAGGCCGCCGTTCATCAGCACAAAGACATGCTGGTAACTTCCAAAAGTTTTGCGCACGGAGTTCTCGGCATCAACGCGCAGGACCGCACCTATTCCGTCTCGAAATTATTTTTCGCTTATGGACTCGGCAATGGAATGTATTTCCCATTTTCAGTCGGCGCGGGAACCGTGCTCGATCCCGAACGCCCAAAGCCCGAACGCACCGCTGCATTATTGGTCACCTATCGCCCAACAATTTTCTTCGCCGTGCCAACATTTTATTCCGCGCTCCTCCGCGCCGCGGATGAAGCTCTTCCGATAGATTTTTCCTCGGTGCGTCTGGCAGTCTCAGCCGGCGAACGCCTTCCGCCGGAAATCCTGGAAAAATTCAAGGCGCGCTTCGGGCTGGAAATTTTGGACGCCATCGGCTCTACAGAAATGTTGCACATGTTTTTGTCGCCGGAAGTTGGACGCGGCCGCCCCGGAAGCTGTGGATTTCCCGTCCCCGGCTACGAAGCAAAAATTGTAGACGACG
>DATBYL010000414.1:0-14126 GCA_036513735.1 Candidatus Acidiferrales bacterium | reverse complement strand
GATCCTGCACTTCAATCGCTCCGGCCCCTCCTTACAAGTTTCATCGCGCAGTTTGATCCACACCACTTGATCCGATTCCACCGCCGTCCTCGCCGTCGCGTTTGAGGCGTATCCAGTGCGCTCCATAAAATAAGCGGCTTCCATGTCCACGTTCGCCGCGTCCTCGTTCATCTGATCGCAAACGTCCGCAGGCGGCGCGGGTGACCCATCCGGATGCACGCAGTAATCTTCATCGTGCTCCAGCACAATTTTCATTCCCTCTGAATTAATAAAATATCGAGTGATCACCGGCGGCACTCCCGTAGCAGCCGACCAGCGATACATGTCCTCGGCAAACGCGGCGGGAAATTGGCTCAGCTCCAGGGATTCATCTTTAATTTGTTTGGAAAAAATTGTGAGCGTCGGCGTCGGTTCTCCATTCGTCGGATGAAATGAAAATCCACCAAGCGCGATGCCGTCGTGCATGTCCGTCCACAAAAATCCCGTGCCTCCGCCGCCGCGCTCCGTCTCGCTGGAAACCATCGCATACCGGCCATCGCGTATCTCAACGGGCAGCGGAGCGTTCGTCAACACAGTTTCCAGCGCGTCAGAAAGCGGCATATCCCGGTGATAGTGATACGGAGCGTCCGGCACCACGGTGTGAAGCAGCTTGCGATACTTCCCATCCTTCACCGCGTCGCGCGACGAACGCCCGGCAAAATCATTGATAAACGTAAGTTGATCGCTAGCCAGCGGCTTCTGAAAAATCGCGGCATCTGCACCCGGTGCCGAAGCCGCCTCCGCGCCACCAACTTCCCGCGCAAACGCACTCGACCAAACAACTCCGCATCCCACCAGAATAGAAATTACTGGAGCCACAAAATTCCAGACTTTGTATCTCGACGACAACGACGCGCGGAACAATTCCATTTCACACCTCACCCAAAAAAATAAGTGAATTTTAATTTTACGTGCAACTTAACATAACGCGTTTTCAACGACCCAAGTCCAATTATAACAATTACTTACGCGACGTCCACCCAACAAAACCCGTACCCCCACCCCTACCCCTATTTTGCAATGTATATGCAAATAAAGGACTTGCAGCGATCTGTGGTCGATCGTTATGCTAATACAGGACTTAGCGAAATTTTTTGAACGTGTAGAGCCACCCTTGAGGGTGGCATCTGTGCCTCGACCGATCCTCTCGGCTTTCTCTGCTCTCTCTCTGCGTCTCTGCGAACTCTGCGTTGAGAGCTTTTCCTCTCTTTTTCCTCGCCCAAAAAGTGCATTATAATGCACTTTTCGCAAAAATCCGTCCCAAACATGCATTATAATGCACTTTTTAACCTTCTAACCCCGCCCACCGCGCTGATTATTACTACGGAATCCAATCCGATTCAATTAGAATTCTCACCACTGACGTATAATCACCGCGTCACCCAAAATTATTTTCGCCGTCCGGGAAGTCTCGTAAGGAGGCTCAGGTTGAAATTACAGTCACGTTCGATTCTCGCGCTCGCATTTATTTTCCTCGGTGCGACCACCATTCACGCCCGTCAACATTCTGAAACGTCTATGCCGGCAAACGAAACGCAAGCCACCGGCACATCCGAAGTGACGGGCAAAATTATGCCGGGTCTCGGAAATTGGCATCATCCCATAACCACTAAAAACCCCGAAGCCCAGGCGTTCTTCGATCAGGGATTGACACTCGTTTACGCCTTCAATTTTGACGAAGCCGTGCGCTCGTTCCAGCGCGCTTCAAAATTAGATCCCGCCGCCGCAATGCCGTATTGGGGATTAGCGCTGGCTCTGGGCCCGAGTTACAACGGCGCAACTAACGTTTCTCCCGCAAATGAAAAAGAAGCCTACGAAGCGTTGCAGAAAGCCAAAAAGCTCGCCGCGGTCGGCCCCGAAAATGAACGAGCCTACATTGACGCGCTATCAAAACTTTTTTCCGCCGACGATGGCGCAGATACTGCGAAGCTCGCGCACGATTACATTCCCGCCGCGCGAGATCTGAAAAATAAATATCCGGACGATCCCGACGCCGCCACACTTTACGGTGCGATCCTGATGGATTTGCACACTAAAAAATTATGGACGCCCGACGGCGCGCCAAGCGAGGACACTCTGGAAATTGTTGCCGTGTTTGAAGATGTTTTGCGCCGATGGCCCGATCATCCCGGCGCAAATCATTTGTACATCCACACGATGGAAGCCTCGCCTTTTGCAGAGCGCGCTCTCCCAAGTGCTCGGCGTCTCGAAACTTTAGTCCCCGCAGCGGGACATCTTGTTCACATGCCCGCACACATTTACATGCGCACCGGAGATTATTCCGCCGCCGTAAAAAGCAATGCAGATGCCATCGCAACGGATCGCAACTACGTGAAATATCTTCGCGAGCTGGGCACAACAAATGCGAACTACCAATTCGCTTACGCGGAACACAATTATTCTTTTTTAACGGCCGCCGCGGACATGGCCGGCGAATATGAGCCCGCGGAAAAAGCGGCGAAGGAACTAGCGGCTGATGCAGCTCCGTTGATCAACGATTCTCCCTGGGTTGAAGCGTACATGATCAACACGATGCTGGTTCCCGCGCGTTTTGCAAAATGGGATGACGTGCTGGCGATTCCCGCGCCCGACGCAAATCTAAAAGGCTTAACTTTTTTTTGGCATTACGCGCGCGGCTGCGCGTTCGCTGCGAAAAAACAAACGCAGCAAGCCGAAGCCGAGCGCGACGCAATGGAACAAATTTACAAAGAGCTTACGCCGGGAAGAGCTTTCGGTATGATGCCGAATGATTGGAGCACCATGCACGAAATGGCAGCGGGCGCGCTGAATGCGCGCATCGCATTCGCGCACGGAGATTTTGCCGCTGCCGTTGAAAAATGGCGCGCGGCCATCCTCGCGGAAGATCACATGGTGTATCACGAGCCGCCGGATTGGTATTACCCGATGCGGGAATCGCTCGGAGCTGCTTTTTTGCTTGCCGGGCAACCTGCGGAAGCGGAAAAAGTTTTTCGGGATGATTTAAATCGAAATCCGCGCAGCCCGCGATCGCTGTTCGGATTGTGGAAAGCGTTGGAAGCAGAACAAAAACCGGTTGATGCGGATTGGGCGCGCCGCGCATTTGAATCAGCTTGGCAGGGAACGGCAAATCAATTGCGGATCGAAGATTTCTAAACTTTCGCGAAAAATACGATGGCTATTTGTCGGACTTTTTCCGGTCGAGCTTGAGCGTCAACACAATATCTTTCCGCGAATCAAAACTCGAAATCGTTTTCGTGATGGAGGTCAGTCCGTTTAATTCCGCGTGAATATCGTAATCCACATTTGGATCCAAGCCGCTGAAGGTGTACTGGCCTTGATCGTCGCTGATGTAAGTGCGAATCACCATCGTCTTTTTATTTTGTAAATATACAACGCCACCATTTACGATGTTGTCCGATTTATCCAGAACTCCGCCGTGAACGGTGCGCACTTCAGCATCTTTTTGCCGCGCGGTAAGCGGCAACACCGCTGTGATTACGAACAATAAAATAAAAAATGTGCGGATAATTTTCATGGTTTCTTTGGCGCTCGCGGAACCAGATTAAATACGACGTCCGTTTTGTCTCCAACTTCAGACGTTACTTTTCTGATTTGCGGATCGTAACCTTTTGCCTTCACTTCAATTTCATAATCGCCCTGGAACGAAACGCGCACCGCGAATTCGCCGCGAACATCCGAATATCCTTCCCAATGCGGCTTCGTCTTTCCGAAAGGATGTGCCGTGTATGCCGCGTCCGGCAAACGTGCTCCCTTATCGGTGAAGACGGTCACATACAAAATGCCGTCATCCGGGCTCGGCTTTTTTTGCGCCGTTGGCGAACCCGCTGAAATTCCCAGTGCGCTTGTGTGAAAAGCAAACACAGCTGCGCTTGCGAAACAAACGAGCAGGACGACACTCAGGAAAGTGTGATGCCGGGACTGCCGCGCGAGATGTGCGGCCGACTGTGGGAATTTATGCTGGCTCTTCCTCATCATCGCCGTCCACTTCGTCATCATCATCGTCGTCATCATCATCGTCATCGTCGTCATCCGCATCGTCCTCTTCCTCTTCATCGTCATCATCGTCTTCAGAGATGATGTTGAGGCTGACGGGATGCGTCTGCACAATCTCGAGCTCTGCTTCGCACTCGACGCAGGTTACAATTTCGCCTTCTTCTACTTCATCTTCGTCGAGATCAATTTCTACACCGCATTTCGGACAATGAACCACGGCCCAAGGCCTCCTTAATTAACAGTGACCCCACCAGTTGGCCGTATTATATACCGGAGCCGCAAGCAACAAAAAATCGGCGGCGCACAATCCGCCAAGTTCTCGAAAGGGTACCGCAGGCGCAATATTGAAAGGCATATGACCACAAGACGCGAGTATCCGGATCTTCCGATGGTTGGCGTGGGCGGCGTAGTAATTCAAGACGGCCGCGCGCTTTTGATTCGCCGCGGCACGGAGCCGCTGAAAGGTGAATGGTCGATTCCCGGCGGAATGCTGGAAGTTGGCGAAACGTTGGCGCAAGGCGTTGAACGTGAATTGCTGGAAGAAACTGGATTGACGGTGCGCGTGATCGAATTGATTGAAGTATTTGAGCGGATATCGCATGAAGAAATTCCTGGCGCTGTTCGCGGAGCGGGCGCGCGCCCGCAGTATCATTTTGTGATTGTGGATTATCTTTGCGAAGTTGTTAGCGGCGTGGCGATTGCGGGAAGCGACGTGACGGATCTTGCATTTGCCAAAGAAGATGAGCTTTCGCAATTTAATTTGACGCCGACGGCTACGCGAATTTTCAAGAAAGCATTTTCGATGGCCGCGGCGCGAGGTGGCGCGCAACGAAATTCGCGCGAATGATAGGGTTTGCGGTCTTCAATCGTTAGTGCTTCGACGAGCCACTTTTCAGAATTTGAATTCCGCCATTGTTATTCGTCAATTGCAACTGGCAGCCACCGCCATTTATTTTTCCGTTCAGAGAATCGCCGTCAATCGTTCCGTTCGTCAAGATTGGCAATTCGCTGGACACTTTTCCGAAACTTACGTGAGCTGCGACGTCATATTTAGCTGAGTCGTCGAGATAAACGCGAAGCGAATCGAATGACGTTCGTAAATTTACAGCGTTGCACGCGCCCGATGAATTCTTCGCAGGCAACACGGAAACTTCCACCGACGCGTTCTGATCGTCCACTTGCACACCGCCGGAAATATCAACCAGCTTCACCGAGCCGAACGAAGTTCTTACGCTCGCCGCTCCGTGAATTTGTTCAGCCTTCACGCTGGTGTTTGTTGCTTCAACTGTCAGCGGACCGGCAATGTTCGCAGCCTTCACCGAGGCGAAACTTGTTTTCACGTAGGATTCGCCGCCAATATCCGTTAGCGAAACGCTTGCGTTAGTGGTGACGACGTGAGCGCCCTTATGGATGCTGGTTGCCGTCACACTATCAAAGCTGGTGCGCACGTCGATCGCGCCTTGAATATCTGAAAGATGAACGGAGCCGTTATTGCTTGCGATTGTTGCGTCGCCATGAATTTCCGACGCATCGACAGCATCAAATGAAGTTTTCAGATTCACGCTGGCGCGAATATCGCGCGCGATAATTTTTCCGTTCTGGTCCACAACTTCCAGCGGGCCGCCGATATCATGCACGTCCACCTTTCCAAAGCTTGTGTGGATGGTTGCGCTGCCGCCGACGCCGCTACCTGAAACGTTGCCGTTTTGCGAGTGGCAAATAAGTTTTTGTTTGATATTCAAAAATGTTACGTGATCAAAGGATGCGCCGAGATCCGCTGAGCCAGTGATGTTGGTCACGTCCACGGATCCATTTTGATTTCGTACCACTAAATCGCCAGTGATGTCGCCGACTTCAACAGCACCGAATGAATTTGTGACCGTCGCTCCCGCGGCGTGATGCAGTCGTACAGATCCATTTCCGTTCGTGATTGTTGCGGTGCGCTCGATATTCGATGCGTTTACGGCGCCGAACTTATCGTGAAGCGTTAACGTGCCGCGGATGTCGGAAGCGGTCACATTTCCATTCGTGACTCCCAGGTCGGCATCGCCTTCATTGCCAATCAGCTCGAGCGCACCAAATGAAGCGCGCAACATTTGCGCGCCACGTCCGTCGTGCACGGAAACGCTACCGTTTTCGGCATCTATATCTGTTGCGGCTTTCAGGCCCGCGACGCTTACTCCTCCGAATTTATTGCGAATAGTGAGCGGCGCGTTTTCCGGCATATCAATTGTATATTCCACGGAAACGGAAGGCGCTCTGTGTCCCCAGCCCGAGTTATTTTCGCTAGGATAGTCTGTGCGTACGAGAACACCGGACGCAGAAGATTCAACATGAATTTGAATCTGATTCGCGTAAGCCTCGGCATCCTGCTGAGAAGATGCTGAAACGTGAATCGCGGCAGAAATATGAATGTCTCGCGAAGAGTGCGTGCGAACAGTGATGTCACCGAATTTGTGTTCAATGCGCAGAGACTGGCCAGGAGGCAAAGGCAGCGTGCGATCGAAATTGTGAGTGACCTGTAGCTGTGCAGTACCCGCCGGGCTGCCCGCGGGCCCCGCGGCGCATTTCGCCGGACGCGCCGCTGCCAGCAAGATTATCCCAAGCGCACAGACTGCAAACTTCGATGCCTTCACTTTATTCCTCCCGAAGAACTTGTTCGAGCGTCTGCTGCTTTTCCTGATAGAAAGAAAGCAACTCGCTTCGCAAATATGCATTCGCCTGATTCTTTTCCAAATTTGTGCGGCATTCGGAAATCGCCGAGTCCAACAAATCCAATTTTTCACGATAGTTTTTGAGCAGCGGAGTTGAAGCCGCATTCAATTTTGGTTCTGCCAGCTTGGCGAGCTTGTCGATGGACTGCTCGTAAGTTTTCTGCGCTTGCTCGACTTGTTGCACCGCCTGGTCAGTCAGGAGATGAGCGTCGTTTGTCGGCGTGCTCACGTTGCGATGCATTAAAAACCACGCGCCCATGCCTGATGCCGCTACAAAGACCAATGTTGCCAGCGCAACTTGCCACCGCATTTTCGGAACTAAATTCAAATCTGCGAACCATGTGCGCCATCCGCGCGGACGCGCCATTTCCGTTTGCAGTGAATTTTCAATTTGCGGCCAGAGCGCCGGGGATTCCCATTCTTTGTGCATGGCCAGCGCAGCGGCGGAAATTTCGCGCCAGATGTTCAGCTCGGTGCGGCATGATTCGCAGTTTGTCGCATGCTGTTCGAGCGCCGCAATCAGCTCAGGTGATTCTTCGCGCAGCGCTTGTTCGAGGATGCTGCAATCAAATTGTTGAAAACCTTTTTGTAAGTCCGACATTTCTCACCTTCCGACTAGCTTTGTGAAGCCGCCATTTGTCCCGAGCCGGCCTGCTGCGAAAGTAATTCCCGTAATTTTCGCTTCGCCTGATACAACGCGTTCTTCGACGCCATTTCGGAAATTCCGAGCATCAATCCGATTTCCGCGTGCTTGAATCCTTCAACCTCGTAAAGCAAAAACACGGAGCGGAGATACGGCGTCAACTGCTGGACGCATTTTTCGAGCGCCATGCGCAATGGGTGATCGTGCATCGGCGCCGGCGAATCGAAAGTTTGATCCTCGGCCACCAAATCCTGTTCCGCGGTTTCCATCCGTCGCGTTTTCTTTCGGCGCATGTCGTAACAACAATTCACCAGGATTCTGTACGTCCACGTGGAAAATGCCGACTGGCCTTTGAAATAGCGAATGCCGCGATGAATCTTCAGAAATGTTTCCTGCACAACGTCTTCCGCGTCGTGCGCGTTCCCGAGGAGATTCATGGCGATGCTTTTCATCCTGGTGCTTTGAGCGCGATACAGCTCTTCGTAGGCTTCTATACTTCCAGCGCGGCAGCCTGCGGACAGACGTGCGTCCTCCGCACGTGCTTCCACACGCAAAGATTCGGCAGCCGGGTCATCGAGCCTGGGCAAACAATGCTCCTGGGGTGAATCCTGCCACGCTAGTGTACCTGCATGCGCCAATCCGCCGACCTCATTGAAATTCTTTCCACATCAACTTAGACGACGGGGAGGGCGGAAGTGTCAGGTAGGGAGACTTAACCGCTAACGCAGGCTTTTTGCATTGTTTATGGGCGCGGCGGGAGAAATGGCGAAGTAGATTTTCTTGTGCAGTGGACTATCTTCGTGGCCGATGATGAGCGCGGAAATTGGATCCACGTCACCGACCAGGAGGCGCGGCTGGCGAACATCCGCGGGCAAATCAAAAACAAAATCCGTGCTGTAGGATTCGCCGGGACGAAGAGGAGTGGTCAAAGGAGTTGTGGTCGCGCCAGGAGTCAGCTCGTAAGTGCGTTGGCCAGGTTGGGAAGGACTAAATTCGCGGCCAGCTTCATCGAGCACTGCAACTTTTCGAGGTGAAGGAGCGAGCGGGCCGTTACCGCGAAACGAACCGATGGTGGTCGGATCGAACCAAGTTTGGACACGTACTACATAGAATTTTCCTGCCGCGGAGATGCGCTTTTCTCCGACGCCCAATTCCGAAGCGTTCGTCACTGACGTGACCGAATACGCGATGTGGCAATCCACTTCGCAAAAATGTTTCTGGTCTCCAACGGCGAGAACTTTATCGGCGCTGGCTAGCGAGAATCCGAGCAGCAGTGTTGCGTAAAGAAGGACGCCGGACGCAGCGAGCGCCGCCGAGACTTGCATGACCCGGCGTTTTCTTGTGACAAGGCCGTATAGAAATGCAAGTCCCGTGAACAACAGTCCGGAGCAAGCGCCAAGGAACATTACTATTACGAGCGGAGCGTATTTTGGCATTTCGATCATCGCAGTATTCCTCCTATTTCAGTTGCCGCTCACTCGCCGCTGATTGGCTGGATCAATTTCAACTGGCGATGGCTTCCGGAAATTGCTCTGCAACTTGATCCGGTACCTGGCCGTAGGTGCGAAGACGGCTGTGAAAATCGGCGATGGCGATACGCAGATCTTCATCGGAAAATTCCGGCCAGAGTTTTGGCGTGAAATAAAGTTCGGCGTAGGCGGATTCCCACAAAAGATAGTCACTCAAGCGCAGCGCCCCACCGGTGCGGATTACTAAATCAACTTCGCGGGCTTGGTCATGAGTTACTTCGCCGAGCAGCGCTTCAAAAGATTCGCGAGACACGTCGGTGACTTTGTAAAAGCGGCACGCGGCGCGATAAATCATTTCGCGCGAGGAATAATCCACGGCGATGCGAACGTGAAGGCGATGCCCGTTTACCGTCGCAGATTCGGCGGATTCAGCGGCCTCGCGCAGCGCTGGAGAAATGCGATCGCGTCGCCCGATTACGGAGACGCGAATACCGCGTTCAATGCAGAGCGGAGTTTCCTCAATTAGATAATCGTGCAGCAGTTGCATCAGAATATTTACTTCAGATTGTGGACGCTGCCAGTTGTTGGCTGAAAACGCGTAGAGAGTGAGCGTGGAAATACCTAGATCGGGCGCGGCGCGCAGAACTCTGCGCAAATTTTCCGCACCGGCGCGATGGCCTGCGGAGCGAGGAAGTCCGCGTACTGTGCCCCAACGTCCGTTCCCATCGGTGATGATTGCTACATGAAGCGGTGATGCTGATGATGTGTTCATATTATTGGTACTACTTTCTCCGCCGCTGCTACTGCGTTCCACTTTGCAATACAAAGTGGATAGACAAAAAAATTTCGCGCTATCGCTCGCGCGTCGCCTGAATTAGCGCTTCCATGTGATTCAGATAGCGCTCGAGCGCGCGACGGCCCGCGACCGTCAGACGGAATTCCGTTTTGGGAAGCCTTCCGTCGAATGATTTTGTGCAGGCGATGTAGTCGGCTTCTTCGAGGCGGCGTGCATGGACGCTGAGGTTTCCGTCGGTAGTGCGCAGAAGCGCTTTCAATTGGTTGAAAGTGAGCGAATCATTTACGGCAAGCGCGCTTACGATTCCGAGGCGCATGCGTTCGTGAATCAAGCGATCGAGATCCGGGGCGACGGCTTCAGCATTTCCGCGAACGGCACGGAGGCTGCTGTCTGCCGCACGGGATTTTGATCCGCGCTCTTGTCGCAATGCGTTTTGCTTAGCCACTTTCTTTATTCTCCAAAATATTCTTCAATAAAATTACCGGCAATTCTCGATCAACCACCATGCCGGTGCGCGATGAGCGCGCCAAAAACAATTTGCAATCCGCCAAAACCAATGGCCATGAAAATATTTCCCCATGCGGCGGGCGCAATCAGAGCGGCCGCACCTGTGACCATCAGGCACAGTCCCATCACAGGAACGACGCGCACAGAAAAAGCTCCGCCAGTGACGACCGCGGTGCCGTAAAGAAGCAGCCACATTCCGGGCAGCACGTGGGTGAGGCCGGCTTGATAAAGAACGATGGTGAGCAGCGCGCCAACCAGCAGCGGCGGGACAAAACTGAGCGCGAATCTTCTGCCTGCGGCGGAAAATACTTGAACTTTTGCGGCGCGGGCTTTCAGAGCAGTTGCGCAGCCGGCGATGGCCACGGCTAGGGCCAACTCAGCGAGCCAAACAGCGAACCAACGCGCGGTGGTCAATTGAAATGATGCAATGATTGCGGCGGCCAGCGCGGTGACGCCCATGCCGACGCCGCCCCATCCGGGAACGGCGGTGAAACGGCCGGCATTTTCCATGGTTTCGCGAATAAAGCGAAGATTATCTGCGGCGCGAACTTCCAGGCGGACGGGTTCGGGAGCCGGATCGCGAAAGGAGCGGACAGTGCTCATAGTGGAATGATAGCGGAAAACAGAATTCTGTCAAGTACTTTGTATTGTAAAGTACATCCTTATTTCCGGCGCGGATATTTCCCTGTGATTGCATTCCAACGGATTTTTGCCACCTCAAAAAACATCGCGCGAATTCCATCCCACATGCTTACGGTGGTGCCCTCCGCATTTGCCCAGCGAACGGGAATTTCGGCGATGGTGAGTCCATTGCGTTTAGCGAGAAAAAGTAATTCCGGATCGAAGCCGAACCGTTCGATGCGCTGTTGCTGAAAAATTATTGTCGATTTTTCCCGATGGAATGCTTTGAAGCCGCATTGGGTGTCCTCGATATTCAATCCGAGGATCACGCGCACGATCGTATTGAACATTTTTCCAGCGAGTTCACGCGTCCACGGCTGGTGAACTTCGATGAGTCCGCGATTCATGGCGCGCGAGCCGATTGCGACGTCCTGCGTTGCGAGCGCGGCGAGCAATTTGTCCGCTTCCTCGATGGGCGCGGAAAGATCGGCGTCTGTGAAAAGAACGATTCTGCCGCGCGCTTCCAGCATGCCGTGGCGCACGCTGAAACCTTTTCCGCGATTGCCGGGATTTTTCACGACGCGAAGATTCGGCCACTCAGCGCTTTTTGATTCAACAATCTGAACTGTATTGTCGCGCGAACCGTCGTCAACAACGATTACTTCGGACGAGATTCCAGTTGCGTCGAGATAGGCGCGGATGCGCTCGAGCGTTTTCGGAAGGCGCGCCTCTTCGTTATATGCGGGAATAATGATGGAAAGATGGGGCTGAGATTCCATCGTCATTGGTTTCTGTTTGCGGCCAGATAGTTGTCCACACTCATGGATATTTTCTTCGCGAAAATCCGTGATGGCTCGACATCACAAAATTCACTTGTGCTGCGCCGATCCAATCTGGCGCAACAGTTCCTGCACCGCGGCGTCGAGTTGGGAATCGTGTGTGCCGTAACTTTCGCCGACGGGGCGAGTGACAGGAATGTCCACTTTGCGCGGATGCATTTCCATTTGCTCTCCATCGTGCGCGGTGATTCGAGTGCCGGGCAGGCGCAGGCTGGAACCATCAATCAAGTTTACGTTGGAAGTATAAATAATCCAGCCGGCGGTCGGCTCTCCGACAACTTTGCCAAGGCCGAGAGTGCGATAGCCTTCGGTGAAATCTTCGGCGTCCGAAAGTGAATGTTGATCGGTCACCAGAACTGTCGGTCGGCCAAGAGATCGCTGACCGAGCATGGTTCGCGCGGGCGCGGAGGGAAGTCCGCGCGGAGTCATCGTCAAATAATTTTGGCGCGCGAGCACGTCAATCGCGTAAACATTCACGAAGCCGCCTTGATTATGGCGAATATCGACGACCACGCCTTCGCGCCCCTGATTTTCGGCGTCGAGATCGAGATAAAATTTGTCCAGCGATTGCTGGGACATATCAATCATGTGGACGTAGCCGAGGCGGCCGTTGCTGACTTTTTCGACGTAGGCGCGCTTCTGGTCCACCCAGGCGCGATAGAGGAGCGTGAGTTCCGCTTGCCTGCCGATTGTTTGTACGGGAACAATTTGTTTGTTGGCGCCATCGGCGCTGGATGCGATGCCGAGTTCCACGCGGCGCCCGGATTTATTTTCGAGCAACTCATCGAGATTTGTGTGCGGGCCGATATTTGAGCCGTCGACGGACAGAAGATAATCGCCGACTTTAATTCCCTTCACGAGCGACGCGGGAGCTAGCGGAATAATTTCCGTGATGCGCAAATGTCCGGTGCGATCGTATTCCGCAGGATCGAAACTCAGGCCGATGCGGCCGGTGCCGGAACGTCCGGGACCGCCGGCGCCTACTGCCGCGCCGGCGGCGATTCCGGAATGCGATGAATTTAGATCGCCGATCATTAATGAAATTACGCGGCGCATTTCGTCGGGAGTCGTTGAGCCTTCGATGTATGGCGCGTACATGGTGTGCTCGGCGTTCCAATCGACGCCATTCATTTTCTCGTCGAAGAAATTATCGTGCAGATAGCTCCAGGCTTGATGGAACACTTCCATTTTTTCCTTCGCGAAATCCACATCGAGTTCGGCGGTGATGTTGAGCGTTCGCGTTTGACGGGAATCCACGGAGACGGCTTCGATGCGTCCCTGTTGCAGATAGAAAACTTCTTTGCCGTCGGGAGAAAATTGCGCTTCGCGTTTGAAGCCGGGAGTGGAGGTGATTTGCCGCGCGACGGCCGGCTCACGCGAAAGCTCGTCGAGCGAATATACGTAGAGATTTTGCTGGCCTGCGGCACTTGCCGTCATCAGCAGCCACTTTCCGTCGGGACTGATGCTGAGCGAATTTGCATCCACGCCGACGGGCAACAAACTTAGACGGCGACGAATTCCTTCCCAAACAATTTCGACCGGCTTCACAGGTTTATTTTGCGCACCTGACTGCGCGGCGCCAGCTGCACTTTGACGCGTGGATGTGTCGGCGGCGGGCGGAGCATCGGCTGGGCGCGTGGGGGCGTCGGTCTGACGCTGCGGATTCATGGAGCGCGGAGTTTCTTCCTTAAATAGATCGCGGAATTGATCTTCGCGGAAACGCGGAGCGCGGGGAATTAAATCCACGCGCGCGACTTGCACGTTCTCGGTGCGTTGCGTGGTGTCGAACAATATGTAGGTTCCGTCGGGGCTCCAGGTTACATAATCGCCGTTGGTGTTCGCGAGAAATGAAATCGGCTTCGCTTCGCCGCCAGCCGCTGACGCGATCATTACATTTCTGAAATTCTTTTCATTCGACGGGATCAGCGCGAGCCATTTGCTATCGGGCGACCACATATAGGGACGCGCGGAACCGAGTGGCGGGCGATCGAGATGTCCCGTGGCGGCGATGTGCTCCTGCTTTGAGGCAACATCCAGCACGATCAATTCTTGCGCGGAGCGCAGGAATGCCAGCATTTTTCCGTCGGGCGAAAATTGCGGTTGCGTATCGGGCTTCGCGCCGCGCGTCAATTGAGTTTCTGTTCGCGTTGGAAAATCGTATGAGAAAATATGTGGAGTGCCATCGCGATCAGAAACGTAAACGAGTTGCTTGCTATCGGGCGTCCATGCAATTTGATTTTCCGCGCCGGTGGTGTTCGTTACACGCGCTGCGTCACCGCCATCTTTTGCTGACGCGGCGAAAACCTGTCCGTGGACGACGAAGGCAACTTTCTTTCCGTCCGGCGATAGCGCCAATTCCTCGAATCCATTGGTGAGCGAGCGGTGCTCTGCCGTCTCACCAGCCGGCGCGCCGCGAAGAGTGATTGAAACGCGCGTGGCTTCACCGGAAGTAACATTCATTTTCCAGATGCCGAAATCGCGCTCGAAGACTATCGTGCGGCCGTC
>DATBYL010000413.1:0-9854 GCA_036513735.1 Candidatus Acidiferrales bacterium | reverse complement strand
CACAAGCCGCTACACGGATATATATGTACGCGCCGGAAAAGATTGGAAAGTAGTTTCGGCGCAAATCACGCGGTGTTGAATCGGCGTTCAATTGGTGATGAATCGGTTTCTACGCCTAGGCCGTCGCGTCAGCGGACATTGACCCGTGCTGTGCGAAAAACTTCAGCGCGTCTTCGGGGGTTGGATAAACGGAAAATAAATTTAGGACGTGCGCAACATCCAGTACTCCGTGATTGCGCGCAGAAAGTCCGGCCAGCGCCAGCGCGCCTTTCCCTTTTGCACGACGCACCAGAAGCTGCACCAGCGCTCCGACTCCCGCCGAGTCCAGCCATTCGAGCTTCGTTAGATTCAGCAGAAGCACCGGCGAGGTTTCTTCGCGCAGAGTCGAATTAAATCGAGCGACAGTTTCAAGCGTCAGGCTGCCGAGGAGCGCGATAACTTTTACGCTCGGCTGCGGCGATACTTCTGTTTCGAGACTGAGCGTTTTAGGCATAGCTTTGGAGCATATGAAACGATTGTTACAGCAATATGAATAAAAAAATCTACACCGATTCGATTTTCGTTTTGCTGGTGAAACCACCGCGCCGCGCAAAATGTTCCACCGCTTGATCAGTCGTTGGAAACACGCGGAACAGGTGTAGCAATTGCGAAACTTGCAGCACCGCCTGATTGCGCGTAGAAAGTTCCGCAATCGCCAGTGAAGCTTTCGCTTTTTCGCGCCGCACCATCAGTTGCACCAGCGAGCCAACGCCGGCGGAATCCAGCCAGTCCAGTTTGGAAAGATTCAAAAGCAAAACTGGCGCGGCGTCGTCGCGCAGCGTGTGATTAAACAACGCCACGGTCTCGATCGTCAATCCGCCTGTAAGCACAGCCACCTTCAGGCCGGGGTACGGTTCGTGCGCGTTGATAGTAAGTTGAATGTGAGGCATTTGCTGAATCCTGATTTGAGCCTGAGCGTGAAACTTCTGCCGGCTAAGATAGCACTTTCTGCGGTTGCGTTCGACAGTGGCTTTCGGCCGCCGCGCGAATCATTCAATCGTTGCGCGCCAAGGCTGTCGCCTATATATTACGCGCGAAGCGAACCACGGAAACTCGAATCACCGCCGGTTACGCGCGCAAAGGAGAAATCATGAAGACGAAAGCGATTCTATTTATTGCAGCGTCCGTGCTCGTGTCGATGGTTTTGTCCTCGTCGACGATCTCGCAAGCCGCCGCGCCGGACGGATGGAAAATATTAATCGACCGATCGAAAACCTGCCAAATTTCTGTTCCTTCGGATTGGAAAGTGGACCAATTTTCGCCCAGCTCCGCCGGCGCGCCGGACAATAAATCCAGCATGACCATGCACGCCTCGCCGAACCAAACTCTAGCGAAGGCCAAGGGAACTTTCGAGATGCTGTATCCTCCGACAAAAGTAGTTGAGGATTCCGCAACCCGAGCATGGATCGCTTACAAGGCCGATAGCGTCGCCGTGGACAGTCCCGAAGTAAATTGGTACGTCGCAATTCCGGTGAAGACTAGCGTTTGCGCCGTGCAAATTGATTTTAAGAATCCCAGTTCGGAAGCGATGATGAAGCAGCTCGCGGAAAGTATGTCGGCGGTAAAGTAGGCGAAGTGGTTTCGGCGCCGCTAAACAGGAAATAGTGTCATATCAGGCGCGGGACGGTAGCACGCCTTGATTTCACTTATTTGCGGGTCTATCCTTATACATACGCGACCCGCTCGGTCTTGGCATGCATCTAAGAAACCGACGGCCAATAACGGTATCCGCTTCGCTGTGAAAATGTTCGCCACAATCCGCGAGTCACTCCATAAACGGCGGCACGTCTACGCGCTGGCGGTAACGCTTATGGCGGTTGGCCTGTTCATGCAGGCCGTCCACGCGAAGAATTCCGATTATTTTCCGAAGACGGCCCAGGCCGTGCGTTTTTCCACGACGGTGAAAATCGCCGATCTGGCTCAGCACCTGGCTGTTGTGAATCCGGCAACTGTTTCGTCGCCTCGCGAAGTTCTGCCGCTCACGCAGCCGCAGTCCACGCGCGCTGCTTATGTTCCTGAAATTGTTCCGCAAGAACTTGCTGAGCAAATCAGTTTTCGTCCTCTCCGTTCCCCTCCCGTAAATTCCTAGCTGTCACTCGTTCGTTTTCCAACAGTAAAACTTTCAACGCGAATCGCCGCATCTCTGGCGCGAATCATACGAATTAGCAAATACATACAGGAGCACACCTATGGCGCTTTCTGTAAATAAAGAACTGATTCAATCGCTGAAGCGATTGGATTCATGCACCGTCGCAAACGCGATTGAAACGTTTGACATTCGCCTGCGCAACATCGGATTTACAAATTCGAGCGTGCACTGCATTTTCGACGAGCTTCCGCCCATGGTTGGTTACGCGGTGACGGCGCGCGTTCGCACCTCCGAACCTCCCATGGAAGGCGCCAATTATTTTTATCGCACCGACTGGTGGAATCACATCCTCAAAACTCCGGCGCCGCGAATTGTGGTTGTGGAAGATACCGACGCACGTCCGGGTCTCGGCGCATTCGTCGGCGAACTTCACGCGAGTATTCTTCTCGCGCTCGGATGCGTGGGCGTGGCGACGAACGGAGCGGTGCGCGATTTGCCCGGAGTTCGCGCGGTGGGATTTCAGATGTTCGCCGGGAACGTTTCCGTTTCGCATTCCTACGCGCACATTTACGAGTTCGGCCATCCGGTGGAAGTCGGCCGAATGAAAGTTCAACCCGGCGATTTATTGCACGGAGACCTTCACGGCGTGCAAACAGTTCCGATCGAGATCGCCGGAAAGATTCCGGCCGTTGCGGAAAAAATGGTAAGTGACGAACAACAATTGATCGCCATGTGCCGGTCAAAACATTTCACAGTGGAAGGGTTTCGAGAGGCGCTGAACAAAGCCAACAAGTTGCGAGGTGCGGAATGATTTTCAAAATTGGTTCGAGTGCGCAATTAAAGCGCACAGGTTGGCCGATGCTTGCAGCGTTGCTTATTCTCGCCGGAGTTTGGGCCGGCTGCGGAAATGCGCCGGTGAAAGATATGGACGACCCGGCAAACGCTCCGTCCGCCGCGGTTGTGAAAGTTGTACGGCGGGATTTAACAAGCAATTTGGAGATCGCTTCGGAATTTCAACCCTTCCAGGAAATTCAGGTCTACGCGAAAGTTTCCGGTTACATCCAAAAAAGTTACATCGATTGGGGAATGCACGTGAAGCAGGGCCAATTGCTGGCTGTGCTGGAAATTCCCGAGCTGCAACAGCAACTTCAGCAGGACGAAGCGTCCGTGAAACGCAGCCAGCAAGCGTTGGAAGGCGCGCGCGAAGAATTGAAACGCGCGGAATCGGTTTACAACGTCGCGCATGTAACTTACACGCGGTTGGCGGACGTGCAGAAAACCCGGCCGGATCTTTTGGCGCAGCAGGATGTTGATGTTGCGCAGGGAAAAGATTTGGAAGCCAACGCCGGAGTTTCTTCAGCGCGGGATGCGTTGGCTGCGGCGGAACAAGGAGTGGTCGGCACCAAGGCAGCACTCGATAAAGACAAAGCACTGTTTGCGTACGCGCGAATCACCGCGCCATTCGACGGTGTGGTGACGCAAGTTTACGCGTTCACCGGCGCGCTGCTTCCAGCCGGAACTTCTTCCGGAAAAGATACGCTCGCGCTTTGCCAGTTATCTCAAAATAATTTGCTGCGTCTTGTGATTCCGCTGCCCGAGCGCGCGGTTTCCGACGTTCATATCGGCGAAAGCGTTGCGGTGCGATTAACAAATCCTCCAAAAACTTTCCAGGGAACTATTGTCCGATTTTCCGATCAAATCGACGAGCAAACGCGCACGATGCACGCCGAAGTTCACGTTCCAAATCCCAAGGATGAATTAGTGACGGGAATGTACGCATCCGTGCTGATTCCGCTGCACACCGCCGCGCACGTGCTCACTCTTCCGATTCAAGTGGTGCAGTCCGCGAAAGAAAGCGCCGGCACGGTGTTTGTAGTGAACAGCAGCAATCACATCGAGCAGCGCGCCGTCACGCTCGGCCTTCAAACTGCTACGCAAGTGGAAATTGTTTCCGGACTACAGGAAAACGAAATGGTTATTTTTGGCGAGCAGGCGCAATACCGCGTGGGCGAACTTGTGTCGCCGAAACTTGTCGAGTCCGGCGGGAAGGAATAACCAGCATGCCAACATTTTCGCTGAAGCACCCATACTTCATCATTGTTCTTTGCCTGATGGTTTTGGCGGTCGGATTAATTAGCGGTTCGCAAATGCCGGTGGATATGTTTCCGCCCATCAACATGCCCGTCGTGCTGGTGGCTACTTTTTATAACGGCATGCCGCCGGAACAAATCGAAGCGGACATCACCGATACTTTCGAGCGCTTTTTTACTTTCGCCAGTGGATACGACCACATGGAATCACGGTCGCTGGCCGGCGTCAGCTTGATCAAAATTTATTTCAAGCCCGGCACGGACGCGAATGCGGACGTCACGCAAATTTCAAACTTGGCGATGGCGGATTTGCGGCGATTGCCGGAAGGCACGCTGCCGCCCGTGGTGATGAAAGTGGACGCATCAAATTTGCCGGTGTGTTTACTGACGGTGGAAGGCGAAGGGCTGAGCGAAACGCAGTTGCACGATCTTGCGCAATTTCAAATTCGCAATCAGATTGCCGGAGTTCCGGGCGCCACAGTTCCACAACCGTACGGCGGAAAATATCGCCAACTGATGATTTACGTGGACCCGGTGAAAATGCAGGCGCACCAGTTAAGTCCGATGGATGTGGTGCGCGCCACCGACGCTTCCAATTTAATTTTGCCCGCTGGAGATGTGCGCATCGGGCCGCTGGACTTCAATATTTATACGAACGCGCAAGTTGCGAATGCGCAGGCGCTGAATGATATTCCGATAAAAACGGAAGGCTCGAAATCGGTTTTCGTTTCCGATGTCGGCCACGCGGTGGACGCTTCCGCCCTTCAATACAATATCGTTCGCGTGAACGGACAGAGATCGGTGTACACGCCGATCCTGAAACAAGGTGGCGATACAAACACAATTGAAGTCGTTAGTGGAGTGAAAAAAGCGATTCAGACGCTGCGCGATATTCCTTCTCAATTAAAAACTCACGTTGTTTTCGATCAATCCGTTTTTGTGAAGCAGGCGATCTATACGGTAATGCGCGAAGGCGGCATCGGCCTTCTGTTGACAATGCTGATGATTTTAATGTTTCTGGGAAGCGCACGCGCAACCGCCGCAATTTTTCTTTCCATTCCGCTTTCCGTTTTGATCGCCGTAATTATTCTGCACGCCGCGAACCGCACGATCGATAGCATGGTGTTAAGCGGCCTGGCTATTGCGTTTTCGCGCTTGATTGACGATTCCGTCGTCGTTCTGGAAAATATTTACCGGCACCTTGAACTGGGCGAAGAACCGGCCGTTGCCGCGAAAAAAGGCGCGAATGAAGTTGCTCTCGCGGTGCTGGCGATTATGCTCACCGCGGTCGTCGTATTTTTCCCGGTCACATTTTTATTCGGTGTCAGCAAATTTCTTTTTTCGGCGCTGGCGCTCGGAGTGGTGCTCGCTTTATTCGCTTCGTACTTTGTTGCGGTCACAGTCGTGCCGCTTTATTGCGCTCATGTGTTGAAACCAATTCACGCGCACGGGGCGGAAACAAAAGTAATGTCCTGGGGCGCGAGATTTCACGCCGGCTTCAACGCGAAATTCGAGCGCATGCTTAGCGTCTACGAGCGCTGGGTTCGCAAAGCGCTGGAATCTCCGCGGATAACGCTTCTGGGATTCGCGGCGCTTCTTCTGCTCTCGTTTCTTTTGCTGCCGCTCATCGGCGTTTCTTTTTTTCCGCGCACAGACGCAGGCCAATTTGTAATTAACGTGAAAGCTCCGACGGGAACGCGCATCGAACTCACCGAAGGATACGTAAAGCAAGTGGAAGACATCATTCGCCAAGTTGTTCCGCCGCAGGAATTGAGCACGATCGTTTCTAATATTGGATTGCAGGCGGATTTATCTTCGCTGTTCTCACCGAACTCGAGCATGAACACCGCGATCGTTCAGGCAGGTCTGGTGGAAGATCACAAAGTCAGCAGCTTCACTTACATGCGCGAAGTGCGCGAGCAAATTGCGAAACAAATTCCGGAATTGCACACGTATTTACAATCCGGCGGATTGGTTGACGCGGTCTTAAACCAAGGCATGCCCGCGCCGATTGACGTTCAGGTCAGCGGAATGGAATTGCATGGGGATGACGCCATTGCGCAAAACCTTTCGCGGCAATTCAGAGCGATTCCCGGAGTGGCTGACGTTTACACGCCGCAGGATTTGAATTATCCGTCGCTGGAAATCAACGTGAACCGCGAGCGGGCCAGCGAGCTCGGTCTGACACCGAAAGAAATTGTGGATAACGTCATTACGTCGCTCACTTCCGACGTGATGATCGCGCCGAGTTATTGGGTCGATCCGAAGACGGGAAATAATTATTTCGTGAGCGTTCAGTATCCCGAAAATCAAGTGAAGTCTATCGAAGATTTGAAAGCGATGCCGCTGCGTTCGCCGAATTTGAAAATGCCGACGTACTTGAATCAAGTTGCCGATGTGACTTCAATTCTGACGCCGACCGAAGTGGATCACTATCAATTGCAAAGAACGCTGGATATTTACGTCGCACCGTCCGGCGAAGATATCGGCGAGCCGGCAAAAGCAATTTCAAAAATTATCGCGAATACGCAAATCCCGAACAACATTCGCGTGGATGTGCGCGGGCTGGTCGTGACCATGCAAACTTCTTTCAAGTACATGGGTTACGGATTGCTGCTCGCAGTTCTGCTCGTTTATTTAATTCAGGTCGCGCAGTTCGCTTCGTTCAAAGATCCATTTCTGATTATTCTCGCCGTGCCAACCGGACTTATCGGCGTAATTCTCACGCTGTCGCTCACGGGAACAACTTTAAATATTCAATCCATGATGGGAATCATGATGCTGCAAGGGATGGTTGTGTCCAACAGCATTTTGATTGTGGACTTCGCGAATGTTTTGCGCGGTGAAGGACACAGCGTGATGGAAGCCGTCGCTCATGCGTGCCGCATTCGTCTGCGGCCAATTTTGATGACGTCGCTTGCAACCGTTGTTGGTCTTGCGCCGATGGCTTTCAAACTTGAAATGGGTAGCGAAGCTTATGCGCCGCTGGCGCGCGTGATTATCGGCGGATTGCTGACCAGCATCGCGCTCACAATTTTTGTGGTTCCCGCAGCATACGTTCTTCTTTACGGCCGCAAGCAACATGTGGAAGAAATTCCCGGCTCGCCGGAAGTTCAGGAGGCATGATCATGCGATTTCAAATGCGAATGGGTTTGCTTCTGGCGAGCGTTGCAATTACGGCGGGAATTATTCACGCGCAAGCGCCGCCCGCGCAGAATTCCGCGGCAGAGTCGGCGCAAATTCCCACGAGGCTCACGCTCGACGACGCACGGCGAATCGCGTTGCAAAATCATCCGCACATTCGCGCCGCGCAATCTGCTGCGGCTGCGGCGAATGACGTCACAACCGAAACCCGTTCCGCATATTATCCGAATATTTACGGCAGTCTTACCGGAGTGGAAGCGGATAACGGAAGCCGCATCGCCGCGGGAGGTTTGAACAACTCCATTATTTTCGACCGCTTCGCAGCGGGTGTTGCCGCGGAACAACTGGTCACAGATTTTGGACGCACGAAAAATCTTGTGGCCAGCTCGCGGTTGCAAACGCAGGCCGCGAATGAAACTGTGAATACTTCGCGCGCGGATGTTTTGTTGAATGTGGATCGCGCGTTTTATAAGGCGTTGCGCGCGCAAGCGATTTTGACAGTTGCCCAACAAACTGTGAAGCAGCGCGAAACTGTGTCCGAACAAATCACTACGCTCGCTCAAAATAAATTAAGATCTGGTCTTGACGTAAGTTTCGCGGACGTGAATCTTTCGCAGGCGCGATTGCTTCTGGTGCAAGCGCAAAATGATGTGCGCGCCGCGTTCGCAGTTCTGGCGGAAACATTGGGCGTTTCGCGCCAGCAGCAATTTGAATTGGCAGAGCCGGCCGAAACTTCCGCTGTTTTGCCTGGAGTGGAAGACGCAATGGCCGCCGCGAATCGCGATCGTCCCGAACTTGCGTCGCAGCGCTTGCAAGTGGAATCCGCGCAACATTTTTCTACCGCCGAACGCGATCTGATACTTCCGACGCTTTCGATGGCGGGCGCAGCAGGCGAAATTCCGATTCGTCAATCGGAATTGCCGCAAAATTATGCGGCGATTGGATTCAACGTTCACATTCCAATTTTCAATGGGAAATTATTTAGCGCGCGTCACGCGGAAGCGGAAGATCGAGCGCGCGAAGCTGAGGCCGAGTTGAGTGACGAGCAGGGACAAATTTTGCGGGACGTTCAGCTCGCGTGGCTTTCGGCGAATACGGCGTTTCAAAATGTTGCGCTGACCGCTGAACTTCTTGCGCAAGCAAATAAAGGATTGGATCTTGCGCAGGCTCGCTACAATCTCGGACTTGGTTCCATCGTTGAATTAAGCCAGGCGCAATTAAATCAAGCGCAAGCGGGAATTGCGCAAGCAAGCGCGAAATATGATTACGCAACGCGGCTGGCGGAGCTGGCTTATCAAGAAGGCGCGCTGCGATAATGCGACCGTTAGAAAATTAACGGCCCGCGAGGATTGGGGATTCCCAACCAGCGCGGGCCGTCCTGAAACTAATTTCCAGAAGAGTTCAGCGATTTTGCCGGGCGAGTTTATTTCGCGGGCGGTTTTGGCGTTGGCGCGGAATGTTTTAGTTCGACGAGGATTCCTTCCATTGGCGCGTCGCCCAAATTTTCCGGCAGATGATTTCCAGCAGGAGTGAACTTGCTTTCGCCAGCTTTCATAGTTTGCTCGACCGAGGTTCCGTCGGGCATTGTGAATCTGACGTGCGAATCGGTGAGCATTGTCACGACTGAATCCGGGTGATGGTGCATCACTGATTTCTCGTGCGGGCCATAATGAATTCTGAGCACACGGACTTCGGAGTTTTCAAATTCCACTTTGTAATGCTTCGGATCGGTTTTCACTGCGTCCTGCGCAAGCGCAACTGATCCTGTGAGACACAACAATGCTGCGAGCAACATAAACCGTCGCATACTGCCTCCTTTTTAATTTTGTTGGACCTGGATTGTTTCTGAATCTGCGCGGACTTTATGCTTCAGAGCGTGGAAGTGTCAACCGAGATTTGGATTTGGTTTAGAATTGGGCGCGAGCTCGCGAGAAGGCGTACGGGGTCGGAGCGGTGAAGGAATTGTTCGGGAATGTACGAAGAGCCCCACGTTCGCCCGCTGCGCGGATCGAACGTGGGGCGCCCCTCTAAATTTAAAGTCAAAAGCTAAATCTATTTCGGAACGGAAGAACAGTTATTTTTTCGCGCGAAACTAATCCTCAAAGCTGCGGGAGGTGCCGCCGCGGAAACCATTTTTCGCGTATTTCCACACCCACTTGATCACGCGGGCGTCGTCGTAGCAATAGCTTAGGTTGTGGTTGAGCGTGGAGAAGCAATGGCGTTCGCAGGTGGACTTCATTTGCGTCAATTGCTTGTCGTCGAATTTGGCGTGGTCGATGTTGCCCCAGTCGTGCGTGGCGGCGTACATGGGGAAGCAGGGCGCGACGGTGCCGTCGGTGCGGATGATCACGTTGTTCTGGCCGGCGCGGCAATTCCAGTCGGTGAAACGCACGTCGCCATTCGCGTCCTGATGAATGCCGGGCATACCCGCGAGCATTTTTGTGACGTCACCGTTGGTGACGGTGCCATCGCCGTACCAGCTGAGCCTGCGG
>DATBYL010000412.1:0-2630 GCA_036513735.1 Candidatus Acidiferrales bacterium | reverse complement strand
ATATTCCGGGCAGCGATATTGCGGGAGAAGTTGCAGAGGTTGGGAATTTGGTTTCGGGCGTGAAAGTTGGCGAGCGTGTTTTGTTGGCTCCGGGATTGAGTTGCGGACGTTGCGTTGCGTGCGCGGCGGGCAATGATAATCGCTGCCGAAAATATACTTTGTTTGGATACTTAGCGGATGGCGGTTGCGCGGAATATGTGAAGTCCCCAGCGGCGAATATTATTCCAATTCCTTCCACGATGAAATTTGAGGAAGCGGCTGCGATTCCCGTGGTTTTTCTGACGGCGTGGCACATGTTGATTACCCGTGCGCAAGTTCAGCCGGGGGAAGATGTGTTGGTGCTGGCCGCGGGAAGCGGAGTTGGTTCCGTTGCAATTCAAATTGCGAAATTAACTGGCGCGCGAGTGATTGCTACCGCAAGCACCGAAGCGAAATTGGCGAAGGCACGCGAGTTGGGCGCAGATGAAGTGATCAATCATTCGGAAAAAGATATTTTGGAAGAAGTGAAACGGTTGACGGGGAAACGTGGCGTGGATGTGGTGATCGAGCACGTCGGTGAAGCGACGTGGGAAAAAAGTGTTTTGTGTTTGGCGCAAAATGGGCGTCTGGTGACTTGTGGAGCGACGACGGGATACAACGGGAAATTTGATTTGCGGTATTTGTATAGCCGAAATCTGTCGCTGCTTGGATCGTTTATGGGGAGTAGGTCGGAGTTGTACACGGTTTTGAAATTGGTGGTGGATGGGAAATTACGTCCGATCATTGATCGGGTGATGCCGCTGGCGGAATGTGCGCGGGCGCATGAGCTGTTGGAACTTCGGGAGCAGTTTGGGAAAATTGTGCTGAAGGTGTGAAGCTAAATTCGTTTAGGGATATTTTGTGAGATTTGCTAGTATCCGCCACATGTCTTCCATCATAACTCGTGTTCGTTGGACTACCTTTTGCGGCGCGCTGCTTTTTATTTTCGCGTTCGGCGCCGCCTCTGTGTCTGCACGGCAAGCAACCTCCGACTTCGCTACGAAAAAACAGCAAGCTGACGCGCTATTTGCGCAGAACAAAATGGAAGAATCCGAGCCGCTCTACGAACAATTAGCGGCGGACAGCAACGCGGACTGGGTTATTTTTTCGCGTCTAGGTTTCTTGCTTTACAGCAGGATGAGCAACACTCGAGACGATCAGCAGCGGAAGGATTTGGCGGACCGCGCGCGCACGGCACTGTTGCGCGCGCGGGAGCTTGGCGATCGCACGGCGTTGACGAATCTGTATATCAATAATCTTGCGAACGGCACACCTTCTTTCTCGCATTTTTCCGATAACGCGGAAGCAGACAGCGTGATGCACGAAGCAGAAATCGTGTATCTGAAGGGCGATATGGCTGCGTCGATCGGGTTGTACAAGAAAGCGTTGGCGGATGACCCGAAATTGTATCTCGCGGCCGTTAATATCGGAGACTGTTATTACAAGACGCCAGGAAAACAGGAGGAGGCGCAGGAATGGTTCGCCAAAGCGGTGGCGATTAATCCGAACGCGGAAACCGCCTATCGGTATTGGGCAGACGATTTGATGAAGCTCGGGAAAGTACAGGAGGCGCGAGACAAGTTCGTTGAGGCATATGTCACGCAGCCGGCTAATCGACTGACAGTTTCGGCGCTGGTGAATTGGGCGAAGGGGCAGAACATAACTTTGGCGCAGCCGGTGGTAAAGATTCCGATTACGATTGCGCCGGATGGCGACGGATATGTAATGACGGTGCTGGCGGGAGCGATGAATAACGCGAGTCCCTTGAAGATTCCATTCAAACCGATGCCGGACGGCAAGAGCTACGGTGCTTCGTTCAACCCTGAGTTGCTGAACAATCCCACTTTCATGGCGTGGACGAAATACGCAGGCGCGCGAATGCTCTGGGCAAAAACGTATTTCGCGTCGCATCCTGACCAAAAAAGCGTTCGGAATAATTTGCCGGAGGAAGCGAACGCATTGCGCGTGTGCATCAGTCAACTGGATGTGAACGCGAAAGATTTGGATCGCTCATTGGCGACGCTGATGAAGTTGGATAAGGATGGAGTTCTGGAAGCATTCATTTTCTTCGCGCGAGCCGATCAGGGGATTATGCAGGATTATCCAGCGTATTTGGCGGAGCATCGGGATGTGGCGCGGCGATACGTGATGACGTGGGTTTTTCCGCAGGGCGGGAGTGTGAAGTAGGAAAGTTTAGTGAATGGAGTGAAGTTCGCCGAGGATCTAATCCAAATCGAAAAGATTTCGGACGAGGGCGCAGCAAGCAGCGCCCCTACAGCGTGCGGAGATTTGAGTCTGTGCGTTGAGGAGGAGTCTACATGAGTTTATTTGCCACGAAATCGATGGCGCGGATTATGGCGGAATCGGAATCGGATAATTCTCTGCGGAGATCGCTGGGGCCGCTTTCGCTGATTTCGCTGGGAGTGGGCGGAATTATTGGAGCTGGAATTTTTACTTTGACTGGCGTTGCGGCGGCGCAGAATGCCGGGCCAGGACTTGTGATTTCATTTGTGCTGGCGGCGATCGGATGCGTTTTTGCGGGGCTGTGTTACAGCGAATTTTCCACGATGATTCCGATTGCGGGAAGCGCTTACACATATGCGTACGCGACG
>DATBYL010000411.1:0-16909 GCA_036513735.1 Candidatus Acidiferrales bacterium | reverse complement strand
GCCGATCGAAAGTAATTTCCATCCCTCTTTCGTCGCCAGCAGACCGAAATCAATTTGCCGGTCCGGCTTCACATCAATCGGCACAAAGGAAATATTCTGATCCGTGCGCGGCGCGCCAATATGAATCTGCCGGGTAACTGACTTCGTCTCGCACCGCAGTTCCGACGTTCCATCGGCTCGCGTCGAAAGCAACGCGCGACCCGGATCGTCCAACAGCACCAGCCGCCGCAGAATCGCCACCTGTTGAGCCGCCGTAAGCTGCTTGTAGAACGCTGCATTTTTCGGCGACAAATATTCCGGGAATTTTGCCGTGTCCTGTTGACACGCCGTCGTAAGTATTCCAGTCAGTGTGCTGGCCGGATCCTCCGGCATGGCCGACTGCTGCGATGGCGCGGCCGCAGGCGCGTTTTTCGCAGCCTGTGGGATCGCCAACGACACCTTCGGCATGATTCCCACAATCATCATCCCGGCAAGGCACACCGCGAGCGCGCGAGCAACAGCGCCATTCTCAGAAGTTTTATTTTGCCTCATCAAGCCTCTCACTTCTTCGCCCGTCCCAATATCGCCGCCAAATCCTGCGTGAATCTCGACCGTGGCATCACTTCCGTACATCCCGCCGCGCGCGCCCGCTCCGCAAGTTCCGTCTGTACATGTGAAAGGAATGCAATCACCGGCGTTTGGTTGCCCGCCTCGCACAGTTGATCCAACGCGCCAATCGCATCCGCCCGCGCGTTCAAATCAATCACAATTAATTCGCCGCCGACAGCCGCCGCGGCCACCAGCGAATCGGGCGCGCCAAACATTTTCAACTCCACGCCAACCTGCTTCGCCGTCGCCGAAATTCTCGCTTGGAAAAAAATATCATCCACCAGCGCCAGAACTATTCCCATCCGAGTCCTCCACCTTTCGACATCCCCGCCCCATTTGCTGTATAACTTTTGTCGCGATTCCCTGGGAGGCCCCTTATGTCGCCGCGCGCTTCATCCAATTTACCCGGCATCAGCCTGCTTGAGCAGACGCCTATCATCATCGAAAAAATTCTGCTCGACGTGCCAGATTCCACGCTCGGCTGGAAGCCCGCCATGGACCGCTGGTCCATCAGCGAAGTTCTCGCTCACCTCACCGAATACGATCAGATTTTTCGCGAGCGCATCAAACGCATCGCTCAGGAAAATAATCCCGCCATCGAATCCTACGACCAGAACGTATCCTACGCTGCGGGAAAATATAACGGCCTCGGCCGCGAGCATCTCCGAAATTTCTGCCACGAACGCGACCGTTCGCTCTCGATGTTGCGCTATCTTCCGGAAGGCACGCTGGGCCGAGCCGGAACACATTCCGAAATTGGGCCCGTAACAATTTCTGACCACCTTCACGACTGGGCGTTCCATGACCTCGGCCATATCAAACAAATCGCCGAACTTTACCGCGCCCGACAGTTCTATCCGAAAATGGGCCCGTACAAGTCCTACTATACCGTGAAGCCGTGACGCCTGAATCTCCCGAAGACGCTCGCATCGCCGCTGCAGGCCCGCGCGACCTGACGCTCTATTCCCGCCCCGGCTGCCACCTCTGTGACGAAATGAAAAAACAAATTGCTCCGCTCGTAGCGAAATTCAAAGCAAATCTCCGCGAAGTAAATATCGACGCCGATCCAATCCTCCTCGCCCGCTACAACGAAGAAGTTCCCGTCCTGTTTTTGGGTTCACGCAAGGTAGCAAAATACTCGGTGAATATCGAACAGCTGCGCGCACAACTTCAACGCGCCGAATAATTTCCAATTTTGTGGGAAGAAAAGTATCCGCGGTAACTGCTACTCCACCGACGCCCGTATCTTCACCATCTTCTCCGGAGCCTCATCCGGACGTCCCTTCACGCGATCGTAAGTCGTGATCCGGCACGTCGAGCCCAGCGCTTCATTGTAATAAGTCGGCACGCCCAGCGCCGTCCGCAATTCCTCATTGAAGATTCGCAAACATCCCAGCTGCGGGGCCAGCGCCGGAAATCGACGCCCGTCATCCAACAACAAAAATTTCTGGTATCCCGCATCCCACAAACGGCTAAATTGTCCGTTCACCAAAATCGAAGGCAGAATCGTCATCTGATAATGATTGTCCTGCGTTCGGCGGAATTCCGATGCGCACCCATATTTCTCCACGCGCACCACGCCGCCCGTGCTGCCGACCTGAAATCCCACCTCCGCGAGTTTTTCCAGAATCACCGCGGAGTCAAACCGCTCATTCACATTCCACATGCCAATAAGAGTAGGCAATTAGCTGCCCCCATGTCAAAGCTCAACGCCCGGATCCTTGAATATTCACGGCATATTGACGCATCGAATCCTCAAAAGGCGATATATGCTATTTTTGAAGTAGGCTTTGTACTTGAGAGCGGGCTTTGTTTTTCGGGGATAGCAATTTCTGATGAATGCAGAAACCAATCTCGCACTGGACGAGCGCAGTCGAACGCGCACGTTTCCGCCCGTCAGCGGCTCGTCATCGCTACTAGATTGCATCGGCAACACGCCGCTGCTGCGCTTGGAACGCATCGGCCAGCAATTTGAAAATATCGAATTCTACGCCAAGGCCGAATGGCTCAATCCCGGCGGCTCCGTAAAAGATCGCGCCGCGCTTGCCATGATTCGCGAAGGCATTCTCAGCGGCGATCTGCATCCCGGCAAAACAATTCTTGACGCCACCAGCGGCAACACCGGTATCGCCTACGCCATGATCGGCGCGGCTCTCGGTTATCCCGTCACACTTTGCCTACCCGAAAGCGCTTCGCCCGAACGCAAACGAATCCTCATCGCCTACGGAGCCGAATTAATATTCACCCCCGCTGACGAAGGTTCCGATGGCGCCATTCGCCGCGTACAATCTTTGTATGCCGCCGATCCCGACCGCTACTTTTACGTCGACCAGTACAGCAATCCTGCAAATTGGCGCGCTCATTTTGAAACCACGGGCATGGAAATTTGGCGCCAAACTCGTGGCACCGTCACACATTTCTGCGCAGGACTCGGAACCACCGGCACTTTCACCGGAGTAGCCCGAAAATTAAAAGCGCTCGAACCGCGCGTGCGTTGCATCAGCCTGCAACCCGATTCCGGCTTCCATGGACTCGAAGGTTGGAAGCACATGGCCACTGCAATCGTTCCGAAAATCTACGATCCGCGCCTCGCCGACGCCAATCTCAGCGTCCGCACAGAAGACGCCTATCGCATGGCTAAGCGTCTAGCCCGCGAAGAAGGTTTGCTGGTCAGTCCCAGCGCCGCCGGCGCATTAGTAGGATGTTTCGAGTTAGCGCAATCTCTACCGCGCGACGAGCACGTTGTGATCGTCACAATTTTCGCCGACTCTGCGGAAAAATATCTCAGCGAGCGCTTTTGGGAAGAAACAAAATAGATACGAATGCTTTGTAACAGGGCACGACTTCAGTCGTGCCGTACGTGTAACACCCTAAAGGGGTTTTAACCCCTGCCCGACAAAATGGAAACCATCGCCGTACCAGAAAATTTCGTCCGCGAAATTCGCGCCCACGGCGCGGAAACCTATCCGCACGAATGCTGCGGAGCCATCCTTGGCACTGACGCCGAAAATTCTCGCGAAGTTCGCGCGCTCCACAAGCTCGTCAATCGGCGCGACGACTCTCCGCGCAATCGTTTCTCCGTCACATCCGATGACGTTCGTGACGCTGATCGCGCCGCCCGGAAAAGTGGACTCGAAGTCATTGGCTGGTATCATTCTCATCCGGACCATCCGGCGCTGCCGAGCGAATTCGATCGCGAGCACGCCTGGCCCTGGTACAGCTACATTATTGTCAGCGTGATGAATGGAACCGCCGGCACAATGCTCTCGTGGCGCCTAACCGACGACCGTCTGCGCTTTGAGCCGGAGAAAATTTCGCCCGAACCAATTGCGGAACCGGAATCGCAAACCGATTCATCTAATTTAAATACCACCAGCTCTGGAGGATCGAAGTAATGCCCGTAAACGTAATGATTCCAACTCCGCTTCGCCCGTTCGTCGGCAAAAAAAGCGTCATCGAACTGAAGGCCGCCAGCGTCGGCGAAGCTCTGCGCGCACTCACTACTGAATTCGCCGATCTCCGCAAGCATCTCTACACCGACGATGGCAAAATCCGCAGCTTCGTCAACGTCTACGTGAACGACGAAGATATTCGTTATCTCGAAAAGGAAAATACTCCGCTGAAAGATGGCGACACCGTCAGCATCGTGCCGTCGATTGCAGGCGGCCGCTAAATTTCGGCTGCGGAAATGGGAAGCGTCATGTCCAGTCAGGCAAAAATAGTCGAAGAACCAAAACTTTCGCGCGACGAAATTCTCCGCTACAGCCGCCATCTCATCATGCCGGAAGTCGGCATGGATGGTCAGCTCAAGCTCAAGCAGGCGCGCGTTCTAATGATCGGCGCGGGCGGTCTCGGCGCGCCACTCGGCTTGTATCTCGCCGCCGCGGGCGTCGGCCATCTCGGAATCGTGGATTTTGACGTCGTCGACTTCACCAATCTCCAGCGTCAGGTCACATTTTCCACCACCGATGTTGGCCGTCCGAAATCCGAAGCCGCCAAAGAGCGCCTCGCCGCCATGAATCCGGCAATCGAAATCACCACTCACGAAACGCGCCTCACCAGTGAAAACGCGCTCGATCTTTTCAAGGATTACGACATCATCGTGGACGGCACAGATAATTTTCCCACACGCTATTTGGTGAATGACGCCTGCGTTCTTCTCGGCAAGCCCAATGTTTACGGCTCAATTTTCCGCTTCGAGGGTCAGGTCAGCATTTTCGGCGCGCCCAACGGCCCCTGCTATCGCTGCTTATATCCGGAACCGCCTCCGCCCGGACTCGTTCCATCATGCGCTGAAGGCGGAGTCCTCGGCGTGTTGCCCGGAATTGTCGGCTCACTGCAAGCCGTCGAAACAATTAAGTTAATTCTCGGCGCCGGCGATCCACTGGTTGGACGCCTCCTGCTTTTCGACGCCCTCGGCATGAAATTCCGTGAACTGAAGCTCAAGAAGAATCCCGAATGCCCGCTCTGCGGCGCCAATCGCACCATCACAAAATTAATTGACTACGAAGAATTCTGCGGCATTCGCGGCGAAGAAGCTCCGGCGGCAGTTACTACCGTTCCGGAAATCACTCCCCGCGAACTAAAGCAGCGCCTCGACCGCGGCGACGATCTCTTCGTGCTCGACGTTCGCGAGCCGCACGAATATCAAATCTGCAATATCAATGGCTATCTCCTGCCGCTCGGCGACTTGCCTCGCCGAGTCAACGAACTCGATAGCTCCCGCGAAATCGTCGCCCACTGCCGCAGCGGGAAACGTTCCGCCGACGCAGCCGAATTCCTTCGCAAAGCCGGATTCCGCAAAATTTGGAACCTCAAAGGCGGAATTCTGGCCTGGTCGGACGAAGTCGATCCGTCCATGCCGAAATATTAGGAAGCTCGCATCACCGAATCAACAAAGGGGAATCAATGCCAACAAAAGTCACATTCAAGAATAACGGCCCAATCCTGGTAGAAGGCGATTTTGAAATCGTCGATCTTGCCGGAAATAAATTCGGTCTCGCCGGACGCACCACCATCGGACTCTGCCGCTGCGGCCATTCCGCCAACAAGCCTTTCTGCGATGGTGCGCACCGCAACGCAAATTTCGCCAGCGAAATAACGGCAAGAGATCTTCCACCGCCCGCTCTAAAAGTTTAGGAAAGAAAAGTTTTTCCTAAAATATTTTTTCTACTTTTTGCAACTTTGGGCCGCGCACTACCCAATATTCTGCGGCCCAAAGTCTGTATTCTGGCCGTTGGGCACCGCTCTCCACAACCCGTAACCTTCTTACACGCCCTCCGACCTTAGTCCCCGCTTCCACTACGGAAATTTGCCTCCCGAAAGTAGTAAGTCCTTATTTATCAGCGACTTGTTAGTACCAGTACTAGCTCTCAGTCTGGCCTCTAAGTTGCACTTTAGTCACACGAATCGGTGCCAAAGTGCACTACGAGGCTGTACCAGGAAGGTACTGTGGCGACTCTCAGGAAGATCGCAAACTTACTCGGCCAGTTCCGCTGGGTCTTCGCTTTCATCGGCGGAGCTGCCTCCGTCGTCTTCCTCGGATGGCTGCGCACCGCGCATCTCACTTTTGAACCCGTCCAATATATTTTCCTTTCACTTTTCGGCAGTTTGCTGATTCTCACATTTGCCGCCAACGCTCTCGTCCGTTTCCGCGGCACTCGCGACCGCATCTCTCTCATCCTCGCGCTCGGGTTCGCACTCGCCGCGCTCATCGAAGCCGGCGGCAATTTCGATTTATATGCTGCGATGATCAACGGCAGCACTTTGCCGTTGCGCGTTCCGCTTCCGTGGATGGTCAGCTGCACTCTTCTCGGCGCGCTCCTGATTCTCGCGCTCATCGTCGAACGCCACATGCCAAGTTCGCGAGAACCCGGCCGCGAAATCGCCATCGCATTTTTCGTCGTCGGCGGAATCGGCTATCTCACCGGCGCAGCATTCCTCGGACTGCCCTGGCAAATTTCCATTCATCCGAATTCATTTCTTGCGCGCCCTTGGGAATTGCTTCCCGCCGCGCTCTTCGTCGTGGCCGCCATCGGATTCCGTAATCGTCTGCGCCGCACCGCCTCCGCATTCGACAAATCTCTTTTTTACACCGCCTGCATCAACATCGCCTGTCATCTCGTGGCATCTCAATCCGAACAACAGCTCGACGGTCCCGGCATGTTGGCGCGCGTTCTGAAAGTCACCAGCTACGGAGTTTTGCTTGCAGGCGCGCTCATCGATAATGCCCGTCTCTTCGATCAAGTCCGCACCATGGCCGTCACAGATTCGCTCACCGGCCTCGCGAATTACCGCAGTCTCGTAAACGCAATCCAAAATGAACTCGATCGCTCCAAGCGTTCCGGCCGCCACTTCGCAATCGTCCTCTTCGATCTCGATGGGCTGAAAATTGTGAACGACAAATACGGCCATCTCGTCGGCACTCGCGCCATCGTTCGTCTCTCAAATGTTTTGCGCATGCATTGCCGATCCACCGATACCGGCGCGCGCTATGGTGGCGACGAATTCGCTCTCGTTCTTCCCGAAGCTGGCGCGGAAGCCGCCGAACGCGTTTCGCAACGCGTGCGCGAAAAACTCGCCGCCGACTTGGAAATTCCGCAGCTCACCGTCAGCGCGGGCGTAGCCGTTTATCCTGCCGATGGCGACACGCTTGAAAAACTTTTGGGCGCAGCCGATCGCGCTCTTTACAAAATGAAAGGTCACACCGACGGCATGCAAAGTTTCATGCGCATCGCGGTGTGCCTGTGAAATTTCCGGTAGCGCAGGTTTTGCTACTGGCTTGAGATTCCTGGAGCTAAGCGGACTGTGGGTGCTTGACCCATCCGCCGCTCCGGAAAGAACGCCAAAAATCAAAGGCTAAAGGAGGAGGAACTCGCGAAGACAAAGACTGGCGCATGTATATCTTCAAGGCGCCGGACGCCACACCGCGTGGCACGCCGGCGCCCATTTTTTTGTTGGCCACAAATCTGCGGAATAAGCCCTTACTGCACCAATCCAACCGAAGGCGTAGGCACCGGAACCGTGGACTCTTTAATCGCCCCGTACTGCGCTTCATAACGCGAAATGTTTTCCGCCAGCGCGCGGGCCAGCCGCTTCGCGTGCCCCGGACTCACAATCAAACTGGACATAAGTTTCCCCTGCGGCGCGCCCTGCGTCGCATTCGGAAAAATATAAATAAAATTCATCGTGAATTCTTCCGGATTATGATGAATCATCACCAGATTGCTGTACTGCCCCAGCATTTCCTTCTCGTCGGCCTTAATCTGCACCTGCGCTGCCTGCTGCTGTTGCGGCTGCTTTGTTCCTTCGTCCATGGAATGCCTCCCGAATTCTTTGATGATTGTAACAGACCCCCGGACTCGCTTGCTCCGGAATGGCAACGCGCGCGACTGAAACTCTTGACGTCAAATCATGTTAATGCTAGTTTATATTATAAGTTTATCGCGGTTAACGTAGTTTCGGTAAGCAATAAAGATCGCCGAACGCCATGACCCCATCCAGCAATCCCGGCCCGGACACTATTCTCGCAGAGAGTCCCTCAGCCGCACCCGCAACTTCCTCCGCGCTTCCTTCGCTCTCCGAATCCCATCGCTCCGTACCCATCCTCGCCACCGCTTCCTTCTGGCGAAAAATGTTTGCATTCGCCGGCCCCGGTTATCTCGTTGCCGTTGGCTACATGGATCCCGGCAATTGGGCCACCGATATCGGCGGCGGCTCGAAATTTGGCTACACGCTTCTCAGCGTTGTTCTCCTCAGCAGCCTCATCGCCATGTTTCTGCAGGCGCTCTCAGCCAAACTCGGCATCGCCACCGGACGTGACCTCGCGCAAGCCTGCCGCGAACATTACTCTCGCCGCGCTTCGATTTTCTTGTGGATTATTTGCGAAGTGGCCATCGCCGCATGCGATCTCGCCGAAGTCTTAGGCTCGGCCATCGCGCTTCAATTGCTATTTCATATTCCGTTGCTCGTCGGCGTGATCCTCACCGGCGCTGACGTTCTAATCGTCCTCGCCCTGCAAGGCCGTGGATTCCGCTGGATTGAAGCGCTCGTCATCACTCTAATTTTCACTATTGCCGGATGCTTCGCTTACGAAATATTTTTCGCGCAGCCACTCTGGCGTGAAGCAGCCAGCGGACTCTTGCCCACCGCCGAAATTCTCCGCAATCGC
Organism: Candidatus Acidiferrales bacterium; assembly: GCA_036513735.1. Classification (GTDB taxonomy): domain Bacteria; phylum Acidobacteriota; class Terriglobia; order Acidiferrales; family UBA7541; genus DASTCZ01. Next base: position 8,151 of record DATBYL010000411.1, on the reverse strand, counting down.
GAAATGCTCTATCTCGCCATCGGAATTCTCGGCGCCACCGTCATGCCTCACAATTTGTATTTGCATTCCAGCATCGTCCAAACCCGCGCATTCGGTTTTGATTCCAAATCCAAACGCGAAGCCATCAAATTCTCTCTGCTCGATTCTTCCATCGCCCTCGGTTTTTCATTTTTCATCAACGCCGCAATTCTTGTCTTGGGCGCCGCGGCATTTCATCATCGCGGGCTCACCGAAGTGGCTGACATCAGTCAGGCCTACAAACTTCTCACTCCCGTTCTCGGCGCAAGCCTCGCCAGCGTTCTTTTCGCCTGCGCGTTGTTATGCTCCGGCCAAAATTCCACGCTGACTGGCACTCTCGCCGGACAAATCGTCATGGAAGGCTTCGTTCATCTCCAGGTAAAACCCTGGCAACGCCGAATGATCACGCGCAGCCTCGCCATCATTCCCGCCGTAATCGTAATCGCCATCATGGGCGAAGGCGGCGTCATGCGCCTGCTCGTCTTCAGTCAGGTCATCCTCAGTTTTCAACTTCCGTTCGCCATCATTCCGCTCGTCCAATTCACAGCCGACCGCACCAAAATGGGCGAGTTCGTAAATCGTAAATGGATCACCGCGCTAGCCTGGTTCGTCGCCGCCACCGTAATCGCCCTCAACATGCTCCTGCTAGTCCTAATCCTCCGCTAAACTGCATCGGGTCAGTAGCATAGGCTTCAGCCTGTGCGTCTCGAATCTGCAAATGAAGCGTCCGCTTAAATCTCACTCTTCATCCAAAATTAAATTATCGCAACACAATGTAAAACCGTTTTGCGCCCCACACGCCACACCGTGTAAACTACACCCCACATTTGGAAGCGAATTCCGTCGGCCTCAAGCCGAAGCAAATCTCGGAGGAAATAAATGTCACGCAAGAATTTCTGGGCAGGCAAAGGACTCACTCTCTTCGTGATCGCCATCGCCGCATTATTTTTCGCCGGCTGGGCAACCGCGCATGATAAAGACTGGCCCGTCCCCGCTGACGCAGCGAAAGTAAAGAATCCCATCGCGCCCACGCCCGATAATCTCGCGGCCGCTCACGCCATCTACATGGACAAATGCGCCAACTGCCATGGCGAACACGGCGGAGGCGACGGCCCCGAAGCCGACATGTACACGCCCAGTCCATCCAAGTTCAATGACGCGCACATGATGAGCGAAATGACCGACGGGGAAATCTTCTGGAAGATGACCGAAGGGCGCAAGCCCATGCCGTCATTCAAAAAGCAGCTCACCGACGAGCAGCGCTGGCAGCTAGTGAATTACGTCCGCACTCTGACGCCAAAATCAACGCCCAAGCCCGCTTCAAAGCCACCCGCAAAATAAAATAACGCCGCTGAAAACGGAATTTATTTCGATCCCTCTTCAGTCGCGTCTAAACTGTATCGAAATCTCCAGAGTAGGTTCGTAACAGGGCATGACTTCAGTCGTGCCGTAAAACGATTCCGATGCGGGGGTTTTAACCCCTGCACCCTTTATACCTTAGCCGTTACTTCACTCCCGCCAACGCCTGCGCCACTTCATCAATATCCGGCACCACGGGAATATCGTAATTCTTAAACCACGCAATTTTTCCGCCCTTGTCCACAATCGCAATCGCGCGGCCGGTGATTCCTTTGTCAGCCAAATAAACTCCAAATTGTTCCGCCACAGCTCCGCGCGGATTAAAATCCGCCAGCAACGGATATTTAATTCCCATCTCTTCCGCGAACGCCTTATGCGACCACGCGCTATCCACGCTCAGTCCAAGCACCTGTGCATCCAGCGTTTCAAACTGCTTCATCGCGTTCACAGTGCACGCATGCTCGTTCGTGCACACCGGACTCCAGTCCAGCGGATAAAACATAATCACCACATTTTTCTTTCCGCGAAAATCCGCCAGCTTCACTTCCGCCATGCTCTGATCCTTCAACGTAAATTCCGGCGCAGCCTGTCCCACAGCGATCGACATCGCAATTCCTCCTCGAAAATAAATTCAATTTTCAGCGCTACAATTCATCCGCCGTCTCGTCAAGCGAGCAGCACATCATAACATCGCTCCGAATTTCCTAGTGAATCTCAACCGTTTTGTTCAACGCCGCAATGTGTCCGCTTCCGGTTTCCTGCACCACCTCCCGCAATCGATACGTCCCCGGCGGCGGCTGCATCGAAAGATTCGCCGTCAGTCCGGTGCTGGAGAGTTGCGCGAGCGTTGCGTCTTTTAGCGACAAATCCATCACCTGCTGCACTCCCACAAGAAAACGATTCTCCGTATCAAATAGCGCGGTAACGAAGATTAACCGTTCCACGCGCCGTTCCTTTTGCGTCTTAAATGGAAGCCCGTGCACATCCACATGCACCATCACTTTCAGTTCCGAGCCGCCGCTTGCCACTTCTGCGGATTGCGTCGAAAGTTCGGCCGGCACATCCGTCACGCTTTCGGTGCCCAGCACCTGCCGATCCAGCCGCTCCAACTTTTCTGCCGAATCAATTTCCGCCTTGGTCGGCGGAGCTGGGGCGAAATATCCGCGCCGTGCTTCCACGCTCAATCCGTGCGCGCTAACCAACTTCACCTTCAAATCGTGAAAGCCGCCATCGGCCTTCACATTGTCCGGCTCAAATCCCAGCACGTAAGATATTTCCGGCACGGAAGCGATCTCCCGCATTCCCTCGCCGAGGTCGTTATTGTTGTGAAAGAATCGGCCGCCAGTTTCATCAGCCATCGCCGCCAGTGGATCGGCAAAAACTTTGTTCTGCGTCGACATCAGTTGGTCCCGATACGCCATAAAATTTCCCGGCACTACGGTTGGAGGTCCTTCACTCAATTCTCCGCCGGGTAGCTCTGCATAGAGTCCTCGAGCATCGAGTGAATTGATCACCACTTCTCCGCGAAGCGCCGCCTTAATCACTTTCTCCTGCTGCGGGCCAAGCGTCTGCGTCAAGAATCCGGAGGACGTCAGTAGAAGCATTCGTCGCCCCGGCATTTTTGCCAGATACACCACAACATCGCCGATGATTCCGAGCGTGTTCTGCGAATATTGCTCGGAGAGTGCAAGCGTTTCCTGTGCTTGAGTTCGGATATCGTTAACGCATTTCGGGGTGCTCTGGTTCCTTGTATTGCTTGAACTGATGCAATGACACTCCGCCAGAGCGAGGTCGAGCGCATCCGAATGTGTATTCCAAAATTGCATGATCAGGTAGGCTTGATACGGGCCAATCTTCGCGCAGCTGTTCCGGTTCTCTGGCCTCTTCTGGTGAGTTCTAAGTGCAGCCAGCGTCGCAAGAAGTCTCTGCTTATCGTCGGTAAATGTTGTTACCGACTCGCTGGTCGACGTCGTGAAAATCCCGGCCTTGTCACCAGCCTGCATACTCTCGCGAACGAACTTCTCCGCCGCGATCCGCGCATATGTCAGATCCCCTTCCGGCATATTGAAGTCATCGAAGTAGAAAGCAACATACCTCGGCCGCGCCGCAGTTGTAGCAACCGGAGGGACAGTTCCGTCCGGCTGCGCTGGATTCGCCTCAGACGCCATCGGTGCGGTAGCGCGTGGTGCCGTCTCCACAGAGAAAAACGAGATCGTCTGTTTCTTCCCTCGATCCTCGACCTCGAACGAATCCTTCTGCAGCCCGCTGATAATCTTTCCGTGGTCGTCGCGCACCACCACCGGCACTTCCACCAAATTCGATTTCACGCGAACAGTGTTCGGCGCCGTCGGCACATACGGCCGGCTTCCAACTCGAATCTCATCTTCGGGAATGTTTTGTCCGGTAAGCGTAACTGCGGCCACAAGGGATAGGACGGCAAGTAGAAGAGGACATCGAAGCCGCATGTAGACTCCCGCGCGAGTATATACCTGGATAATTGATGTCTCAATAGCACAGCGCGTTGCCCTGCGGTTTTCTGGCTGCGCATCAGTCTACGGCCTTCGCGTAGGAAAATCATTGGCGCTTAGCCTCACTTTGCGTCAATATTCCCTCAGGGGAAATGCCCAAGTGAGTCCCGGAACTGCAGCGCGGCAACAATTTATGGACCTTCGCGAAGTAATCCAGAAATATAAATCGCTGGCTGGCGGTTTCGGCCAGCCGGTCGAACTTTCGCGTTTCGGATTATCCCAGCAGGAAACAGAAAAAGTTTTCGGAGTCTTCGACGAGGATTACCACATCAGCCGCTTCTTCCACTTCACAAACATTTCCGGCGCAACCGTCTACTCCATCAACGAATTCCCGCAAACGCACGTCTCAATTGACGCCGCAATTTCCGAAATCCTCTAGTTGGATACGGAAGATCATCATCTTATCTCTTAGGTTTGAACGCCCCGTCTGGTGTCAGCAGCGAGAAATCCTGAGACACCGGCGCGAGCCGTATTTCAATCAAATACTCTCGTTGCTCGCCATTCACAACGGGGTGCGCTACTTCCAGATTCTTGAATTGATTGATGTATGCGTAATCGTACTGAATTTCGAGTAAGTGGGGTTGTTTCCAAAGAAGCTTCTCGCCGGTCAAGGTTCCCGCGTTAAAAATTAGATGGGCACTCCCTTCCTCAGCCGGTTTTCCTTTATTCGCGATGTACACGTACCATTCCCACCCGCCGGCGGCACCGCCGCCATCTTCGCGCAATAGTATCGCATCGAGAAGGCCGTCCGGCGATGTCACTCTCTCCTCTTCATCGCTACTGAGTCGACCCGATGAAGGTGAAACACCGCAACCGGATAATGCGAGAAATAACAACGCGGGTAACGCGAGTGTCGAAACACCAATTAGTTTTGAGAACTGGCGCAACATCAGTCACCTCGTTCTCTGCGCGTTAGCGTCTAAACCGCGGCTCCCACATGGCCCAACCGCTTCGCCAGCGCCGCCTGCTCCTCGCGAATCTCCTTCGGCAAAGAATCGCCAAATTCCTCAAGAAAAATTCCAATCTCCTCCGCCTCGCGGCTCCAATCCGCCGCATTCACTTCAAGCAATTCTTCCAGCGCCGCATCAGAAATATTCATTCCGTCCAGCGTCAACGAATCCTGCGTCGGCACAAATCCAATCGGAGTTTCCTTCGCCTCGGCTTTGCCCTCCACGCGCTCCAAAATCCATTTCAGCACGCGGACATTCTCGCCAAATCCCGGCCACAAAAATTTCCCGTCCGCGCCTTTGCGGAACCAGTTCACATGAAAAACTTTTGGCGGATGCGGAATCCGCTTGCCCATGTCCAGCCAGTGCTGAAAATAATCGGCCATGTTGTATCCGCAGAAGGGAAGCATCGCCATCGGGTCGCGCCGCGTGACGCCAACTTTTCCTGTTGCCGCCGCTGTAGTTTCCGAAGCCATTCCCGCGCCAACGAAAACTCCGTGTTGCCAGTTGAACGCCTCATAAACAAGAGGAGCCAGCCGCGCGCGCCTTCCACCAAATAAAAATGCGGATATTGGCACGCCTTCAGGATCCTGCCAGCGTGCGGAAATACTTGGCGACTGCGAAGCAGGCACCGTGTATCGCGCATTCGGATGCGCCGCCGGCCCATTCGCTGGATCCCACTTCCGCCCTTGCCAATCCAAAAGTCCCGGTGGCGCGGGAATTTCGCTGCCTTCCCACCACGGTTCTCCGGAAGGTGTCTCCGCCACATTCGTAAAAATCGAATTTTCCCGCAGCGCTACTTGCACGTTCGGATTGGTCTTCACGCCAGTTCCCGGCGCCACTCCAAAAAATCCCGCCTCGGGATTGATTGCATGCAAATATCCATCGCTTCCAATTTTCATCCACGCGATGTCGTCGCCCACAGTCCAAACGCGATAGCCCATGTCCTGCAACGCGGAAATCATCATCGCCAAATTTGTTTTTCCGCAAGCACTGGGAAACGCGGCGGCCATATAAGTTATTTTTCCAGTGGGATCTTCCAATCCCATCACCAACATGTGCTCGGCCATCCAGCCCTGTTTGTGCGCCATGTAGCTCGCAATGCGTAGAGCAAAACATTTTTTCCCCAGCAATGCGTTGCCGCCGTAACCCGAACCAAAACTCCAAATCAAATTTTCTTCTGGGAAATGTGCGACGTATCGCCGTTCAGGATTCAAATCGCCTATCGAATGCAGTCCAGCAACAAAGTCGGAAGAATTTCCAAGCCGGTCCAGCGCAGGCTGTCCCACGCGCGTCATGATCCGCATACTCGCCGCAACGTACGCGCTGTCCGTAATTTCCACTCCCACTTTGCTGATTGGCGAATCCAGCGGCCCCATCACATAAGGAATCACGTACATCGTTCGTCCGACCATCGCGCCATCGAAAAGTTTTCCGATTTTTTCTTTCGCGTCCGCTGGAGCCATCCAATTGTTCGTCGGTCCGGCGTCGCTCTTCTTTGACGTGCAAATAAAAGTTACTTTTTCGGTCCGCGCCACATCGTTAGGATTGCTGCGGTGCAAATAACAATTCCGGTGCGTTTCCGGATTCAACGCCACAGTGTGGCCTTCCTTCAACATCACCTTGAAAAATTCTTTCTGCTGCGCGTCCGATCCATCACACCAAACAATTCGTTCCGGACGCGTTTGAAGCGCAACCTGCTCTACCCATTTTTCTAACGGAGTTGACACTCGGCCTCCCGGGATTTACCGCGTGCGCTTTCGCTATTTATCTTTCGCCCCGCGAATCGCAAACGGCCACTCATAAGCGAAGCTTTATCTTTTCAATATAAAAGTGTATGGCACGCAAGGCGCACTTTGCAAGGAAACCACTGTGCAAAGTTGTGTAAACTTTCTCAAATCGAAACGCGAATCGTTTGGGCCAAATTTCAAGACTGCTCCGCAACCGCGCCGGTAAGTTATACTCCTTCTCGTGTACGCGCAGAAACTTACCGTCGATCTCGTCATCGGAAATGAACGCAAGCCGTGTCCTCTCGAATGGCTTGATAGTTTCTGCATGCGCAATTTCACAAATTCCGCGGATTTTGACGACACCCTGCCGACCGGTGAAGGCCGCCTCGAAGCCAGCTTTCGCGTGAAGCCCGATCAGCTCGCCACGGCGCTCGCTGCGTGGCTCAATCAGCGCGGAAAAGGCAATGGTCAGCAAGTGACCGTCGAAGTTAAAACCGACTCTGCGGCAAATTCAAATCCAAAGTGAATTTCAAACGCTCAATTTTTTCGGAGGCAATCATGAAGCGCCCAACGCTTCCCGCAATTCTCGCCATCGCATTTATTTTCGCAGCGCCAATTTCGCGCGCGCAAACCAAACCCGCGCAATCTACGTCCGCACAAACTCCTGTGCCGGCGAAACCCGTAACGCCCGCCGCGAAAAAGCCCACGCTTGCGGCCGCCATTCAAACGCACTGGAAATTTGTCGCCGCGGAATTCATCTCCGCCGCTGACGCCATGCCCGATGACAAATATAGTTTCGTCCCCACCAACGGCGAATTCAAAGGTGCTCGCACGTTCGCAGAACAAGTTCGTCACGTCGCCTGCGCCAACTTCGCGTTCTTCAAAGAAATTGAAAAACTTCCGCCCCCTCCTGACTGTGAAAAAGGCGAGCCCGCAAATATTCAAACGAAAGCCGACCTCATGACCTACCTCGGCCAATCATTTGCCTACGGCGAAACTGTAATCGCAAAAGTGAATTCGCTGAATATGACCGACCCCGTCGAAGGCCGCTACGCCGGTCCCAACACGAAAATCGGAATGTGCTTCACCGCCGTCTGGCACGTTTCCGATCACTACGGCCAGCTCGTCGAATATTTGCGCATGAACGGAATCGTTCCGCCAGCCAGCCGCTAATTGCGATTAGCACGTCACGCAGAAGCGAAAACTAAATTGACGCGTGTCGCTGCGCCGAAATCGCTTTCCGAATTTGTGGCAATGCCGCGCGCGTGGCCGCTTCGCCCGCTGCAATCATCTCCGCCGTTTTGCTAAACGCATCCCACGCAAATCCGGAAACGTCCGGCTCAATTGCCACATTCACCATTCGACGCCACGTCTGTTCGCTCGCCTGCTGCACAATGCTGAATGTTCGCCCCAGCACGTCAATTAAATTTGCCGGCTTGCTCTGATCCGAAACCGTCGAAAGATAAACTCCAATCACCACGTCCGCGCCCAGCATTCGCGCGCCATCCGCGGGCAGCGGATCGGTCACAAATCCATCCACCAATAAACTTCCTTCAATTTCCAGCGGTA
>DATBYL010000410.1:0-5298 GCA_036513735.1 Candidatus Acidiferrales bacterium | reverse complement strand
AATGGTGCTCGGAAAGATATCCGTACATGCTCTTTTGCGCGGGAAGAGCGAGACCGACTCCGGCAGCAATCAGGCGATGCGGTTCGCGCGTGGAATTCTCGCTGATCACGGTGAATGCAACTTGTCCCGGCTTGATGTGCTTCAATCCTTCGCTGCGGGAAATCAGTTTGCAGTTCGGCGGAAAAATGGACGACACGCGCACGATGTTGCAAGCAGCGATGCCCGCATTACGAAGTGCCAGCTCGAAGCTCGAAAGCCTCTCGCGATGTTTGCCAACGCCTTTGGTCAGGAAAATCTTTTTTGCGACGAATGCCATTTAGGGTGTCGAACTCCGGAAGTCAATTTGCGCCAGTAAAATCAAGCGCACGCGAAAGTAACAAGAACCTAACGCAGTGTCAATGCGAATTCGATGTTTGGACGAAAAAACTTCCCGGGTGCGGTTGGCGCGCTTCATACTTTGTGAACATTGTGTGAACGGAAGCAGAAATTGGACGCGCACCGCCGCACGTTCAATCTTTCTTTGAAAGTTTGATGAACTGCGCCAGCGTCGGCGAAAGTTCCTGCAGCGCGCGCAAATCGCCAGAGCCAAAATCCGCGCCGGATTCCTGTTGCGTACGCCCTTTGCGCGAAATCTGCACCACGCCCACAACGTCCGTGCCGGAAATAATTGGCACGCTCATAATTTTCTGTATCATCTCGCCTTCGCGGCGTCCCAGCGGCACACCTTCAAACACGCTGGCGTGCCGCGATCCGGCAAATTGATTCAAAATGTCCGGACGGCGTTCGCGCGCGGTGCGCGCCACAAGCGCGGTCGTGCTGTTCAGGGGAATTGAGCCGACGGCCTTCAATTTCTCCGGCACCAGAAAAGCTAAATGCTTTCCTTTGCCCGTCACCGCAAGAATGGCAACCTCGTCGGACTTCACGCCGAACATCGCCGCCAGCTTTTCAGAAAACGCCGTGAGCGACGCCGAATCAATGACGGCGGAATGCTCCGCCCAGCGGCTCACCAGACGATTCAATTCTGAGGCGGTTGCTAAAGCTTTCATCCTCTTCCTCAAGGGAAGTATTCAGGGGCAGGCTTGAGTATAGCGGAAGGGCAAAATGTTTCTGCGCGAAATTGCACGCGGTTCTTGCGACGCAATACCTGCGACGCGATGTTATTCGTGCCGCAGCGCGACCATCGGATCAACGCGCATCGCGCGCCGCGCAGGAATGCAGCTCGCCGCGAGCGCGACGATCATTAATATGATGGCTACCGCGCAAAAAGTGATTGGATCATTGGGATGCACGCCGTAAAGCAGCGTAGTCATCAAACGTGACAGCATTAGCGCGCCACCAATTCCCACAGCGGATCCGATAAGCGCCAGAAACATTCCTTGCTTTACGATGAGCAGCAAAATATTTCCGCGGCTGGCGCCCAGCGAAACGCGGATCCCAATTTCGTGCGTGCGCCGCGTGACGGAATAACTCATCACTCCGTAAATTCCTACGGCCGCCAGTGCGAGCGCCACGGCGGCAAACATTCCGAGCAATGACATTTCAAAGCGAGCCTCGGCGGTTGCATCCGCAACGACGCCGTCCATCGTCAGCACGTCCGAAATTGGCAAATTGCGATCGAACGACCAGACCGTTTCTTTCACTGCGGACGTTAGCAGTCCCGGATCGCCGGATGCGCGCACAATCAAGGTCATGTATGCGAAATGAGATCCAGGATCGTTCAAATATTGTTGGTTCTGAAATGCTGCCAGATAAACTTCCTGCTGCGGCTTGTCGGTCCAATCACCCTGCTTCGCATTTTTCGCGATTCCGATAATCGTCAGCCACGTCGGGTTGGTGGACTTGCCGTCATCAAAGGTGATGCGTTTGCCGATTGGATCTTCTCCGGGCCAATACCGCGCCGCGGCTCGTTCATTAATAATGACAACTCCGGGCGCTCCGGCGCTGTCCTCAGCAGATGTGTCCCGGCCGCGCAACAGCGGCAGCCGCATCGCATGAAAATATCCCGGCGTCACGATCCGATAAATTCCCCATGGCGATTCACCCGGTTGCGATTTCGGGCGGCCTTCGATTGTGAAAGGCCATCCCCAAAGATCGCCCGCGAGTGGCAGGTGATTAATTCCGCCCGCCGCCTCGACGCCGGGCAAAGCTCGAACGCGATCCAGCAATTGCTGATAAAAAACGGTGCGATGGCCCGGCGCAGCCTCTTTCGATCCCGCCACGGAGACGACCATGGTCAGAACATTGTGCGGATTGAAACCGGGATCGTCCGATTTCAGCGCGGCAAAACTGCGTATCATTAATCCCGCGCCGATCAGTAACATCAACGCCAGCGCAAATTCGGAAGCCACCAGAAAATTTCGGAACCGATTGCGGCGCATTCCTTCGCTGGTTCCGCGGCCGCTTTCTTTCAACGTGTCGCTCAAATTTACTGCGCTTGCGTTCATGGCGGGCAGAAGTCCGAACACGACGCTTGTCAAAACTGTGACGCCAACTAAGAAAAGCACCACGCGCGCGTCAATCGTTACGGAATCCAGACGCGGAATATCCGCCGGACTGAGCGCGACGAGCGCGCGCGTTCCCCATATTGCGAGCACAAGCCCGGCCGAGCCGCCGATCGCGGCAAGAAGTAAATTTTCCGTCAGGAATTGACGGACCAGCCGCAGGCGTCCCGCACCCAGCGCGGTGCGAACGGCAATTTCTTTTTGGCGTGCAGCGGAACGCGCCAGCAACATGTGCGCGACGTTTGCACACGCAATCAGCAGAACAAATCCGACCGCGCCGAGAAACACCAGCAGCGGAGTTTCAATATCGCCGACAACCATCGTCCGCAGTGGAGTTACCGTGACCGAGCGATTCGTGCCGGGATACAGCTTTTCCAAACGCGCGGTAATTCCTGTAATTTCCGCTTGTGCCTGCGCGAGCGTCACGCCGGGCTTGAGACGCGCAAATACGCGCAAGCTATTTCCATCGCGATTCAGAATGCGATCGCCAAGCGTTTCCGGCACCCACAGCTCCGCGTGCGTCGCCCAAAATGGCGCAAATTTAAATTCGGGCGGCATCACTCCAACAATTTCGTACGCTTCTCCATTCAGTGTGATTGTCTTGCCCAAAATATTCGGATCGCTGCTGAATCGCCGCTGCCACAATCGCGCGCTCAGAATCACTTCGTGGTCGGAACCTTTCGTGTCTTCGCCCACGACGAACCAGCGGCCCATCATCGGCGCAATGCCGAGCATCGGGAACATATTTTGCGTCACCTGCAGCCCCCACAAATGTTCTGGAGGATCGGTGCCCGTCAAATTCGGCGTCCAATAATCGGCGGCAGCCATCGCTTCAAACGAGTGGCTCTCATCGCGCCAGTCAGTATAGTTGGCGACGGCCACGGGATTATCCTTGTTATGCATAACAGTGACCAGCCGCTCGGGATCTTTATAGGCGAGAGGGCGGAGCAGAACTGCGTTCACCACGCTGAACACTGCAGCATTCGCGCCAATGCCGAGCGCCAATGCAATTACAGCGACGGCTGTAAATCCGGGCGAGCGGCGCATCGAGCGTGCGCCGTAGCGCAAATCCTGAAAGAAGGATTCGACGATATTCGCGCCGCGAGCGTCACGGCAATTTTCTTTCGCATTCTGCATTCCGCCGAACTCCACCTGCGCTCGTCGCCGTGCTTCCTGGGGAGGAACGCCCTGGCGGATTAAATCCTCGGCATAAGTTTCAATGTGGAAGCGCAGTTCCGTATCCATTTCATTTTCAGAGCGCGAGCGAAACACAGTCACGCGCATCCACGAACGAACTCGGCTCCAAATCGTCATACTTCCTCCGGAGTGGTGCGTAGAATTCCGGCGATAACTCCGGCCATGCGATTCCACTTGTCCGCTTCGGCTTGGAAGCGGCGCTTGCCTGCGGCCGTCAGTCGATAAAATTTGGCACGACGCTTATTTTCCGATTCGCCCCATTCGCTCGCAATCCAACCTTGATGTTCCAGTCGATAGAGAGCGGGGTAGAGCGAGCCTTGCTGAATTTCCAGCCGGCCGCCGGAAATTTGCTGAATGCGCAGCAGCACGCCATATCCGTGAAGCGCGCCCAGCGACACCGCCTTCAGAATCAACATGTCCAGCGTGCCTTGCATTAAGTCGATTTGCCTGTCCATTTGCGATTGTTCTCCTAGGCCGGCTAGGGATATACGCTCGGTTCTCCTAGACGGTCAAGGAGAACTCCTGAACGTAAGACGGCGAAACTCGAAAAAAGTTAGCTCGCTCGTTCGTCTTGCAATACGTTCGCGAAATTTCTATACTGGCGTGCGTTAGGGCGGTGGTTCGCGGAGCAGGTTGCGATCGCCCGGCAGCAGGGAATCATCCGCAGTTCGTGCACCGCGAGCAATTTATTCGCCGCACAAAAGGGAGTAAACTCAGTTCATGTCCGCTTCGGGTGTGCAACCAGACCATAGTTTTTTCTGGCGCAAATTGCATTCACTCAGCGGCATTATTCCCGTCGGCGCTTACATGGTCGATCACATCTGGGAAAATAGTTATTCCCTCGTAGGCAGCAGCAATTACAACGAAGCTTCGCACTCTCTTCAGACAATTCCGTGGCGCATTCCGCTTGAGCTTGCCCTTATCTGGCTTCCGATTGCGTATCATTCTTTCTACGGCTTCTACGTTTGGTATCGCGGCAAAACGAACGCGTCTGCGTATCCGTGGGTAGGGAATTGGATGTTCACCAGCCAGCGCTGGACGGGATTGATCGCGTTTCTTTTTCTTGCATGGCATGGTTACACCGAGCGTTTGGGTTCTGGCGGACTTTCCACATACGCCAGCGTTCAGGCCGACATGCAAAATGTTTGGTTCTTCGCGTTCTTCGTGCTCGGCGTCACCGCGTGTTCATTTCATTTCGGCGTCGGCATTTGGAATTTTCTTTGCAAGTGGGGATTGGCTGCGACGGTCAAATCCCAGCGCGCGGCCGGATATCTTGGCGTTGGCGTAGCAGCAGTTCTAATTTTCATGAGCGTTGCAATTTGCATTTGTTTCCGATACGGCTGGCATCCCCTGGACATGTACATCGCAAAATGAATCAGCCCAAAATTATCGTCGTTGGCGGAGGACTTGCCGGCTTGATGGCCACGATTCGCGTGGCGGAAGCCGGCGTGCCCGTCGACCTCTTTTCGATTGTGCCCGTGAAACGTTCGCATTCTGTTTGCGCGCAAGGCGGAATCAACGCCGCGAAAAACACGAAGGGCGAAGGCGATTCCACCTGGCAGCATTTTGACGACACCGTGTACGGCGGCGATTTTCTCGC
>DATBYL010000409.1:0-3350 GCA_036513735.1 Candidatus Acidiferrales bacterium | reverse complement strand
GCCTTTCGGCTCGCCGGAAGTGCCTGAGGTGTAGATGATGGTGAGCGGGTCGGAATCGGCCAGCGCGATCGGCAGCGAAGATTTTCCTGGCGCGGTCGCGCTAAATATTTCGTCGAATTGAATGATGCGCGGGGTTGACGGAAATTCTGCGCGCATTGCATCGGCTAACGCGGCATCGCCGACACAAATTAATTTCGGACTCGCATCACGAATCATGACGGCTAATTCCGCTGGAGTTTGGCGCGTGTTCAGAGGAACGGCGATTACGCCTTCGGCCATCAGCGCCATATCGGCGGCTACCCAGCGGATGCTGTTGGGCGCGAGCAAAACGCAGCGATCGCCTTTTTGCAATCCTGCGATGCGGAAAAATGTGTGCGCGATTTCGATTTGTGCGCGAAGTTCTGCGCCGGTTGCGGCAACGAGTCCGCTTTCGTGTGGTTCTTGCAAAACCGGACGACTGCCGCCGCTTTCGAGATTATTGAAAATGTGTTCGAGGAAGTTCATCGGAGGAATTATTTTGTGCGTTGATGGATGCGCGTTGGGAAATTCATGCGCTCACCTGCCGCGGAATTCCCAGTGAATTTTGAGCCGGCATTCCACTTCCTATTTGCTCGTCTGATGTTTCGTACTTATCCACCAGCGCCTGCAATTCCGGCGAGAGCTTCGGTAAATACTGTTCCCACGGATGAATTCCGGTGCGCACGGGAAATTGCGGATAGATCAGATGCGTTCGCTGCTCAAGGTAAACGCCCATGCGCGCCATTAATTTCAAATTTTTCACCACCGTGCGGCCGATGCCATCCCGCAGAGAATCTGCGTCCCGCAAAAGAGTTTCCATTGCGCCGATGACTTTTTCTGAGAGGTTGTCTTCGTCCACGGTGAATAGGAGATGTTCGTGGCCACGATCGTGCATTAGATTTTTTATGCGCTCGTCCATGGTAACGCCGGCTGATGCGACGAGACCGGGCATGGAAGTTACGATTCCGTGGAAGCGCGATGAAACCATCATGCTTCCTTGACGCAGAACGCTGACCATTTGGAACATGTTGTATTCGTCGGACGTGAATATTGGCACGCCGGGCAAATTTTCGGCCATGGCGTGGCAGGCGCGGGCGTCCAAGCGTTCCATCGCGACCAAAATTGGAAAAACTTTGTGGCGTGCGCTGAATGCTTTTACGGCGCTGGTCATTTCGGAAATGTATTTTTTGTATTTCGCGTCAACGTCGCGTCCCGATTTATGAAAATACAATGTGCGGTAGTGGCTTTTTTTGTATGCGCCAGTGGAAAGACGCGCGGCATATTTCACGATGGAAGGGGTGACGGGCCACCAGAACGGATTGATCGGGCAAACGATCAGTACCGGCGTTTTTCCGTCCCAGCCGGATTTTTCCAGCGCTGCGCGGCCGAATTCTGCGGCGAGCGGCTCGAACGTCCACGCGGTATCGGTGCCGAGTTCGGTGGGAACGCCGAGTTGGCCGAGGACCGTTTGCGATTCGGGATTGCGCGTGATGACGAAAGACGACTGACAATATTTGCGAACCATTTTCTGGAGCGGCGGATTCATCGCGCCGGCTTCTACTCCATAGCCCAGAGAAATTTTATTTTCCGCAGCGGCGATTCCGAGAGCGCCTATAAACATTGTGGTCAGCGCGTCCGCAAATTTGCTTTTGAATGTAGAACCTTCGCAAGCCAGGACACCGTGATATTTTTTTATTTCACGCGAGAGGAATGGAGGGAAAACATCGGGCAGATAAACCTGGCGCGAGCCTTTGAAATAATCGCGCGTCCAATCGAGATTTTGCGACATGGCGGTGATCTCAACGCGATCCGCGCCGAGAACGTGCCGCACTTGCCGCGCAATTTCTTCCACGCGAACATCGGAGCCGGTGTTGCGCGCGCCGTTGTAACCGACGAGAAGCAGCTTCAGCGGCTGGCCGGGTTTCCAGCGCACGCCACCGCCCAACATCCAGCGCGCCTTCGTTTTCTCGATTATCCCGCTGACCCAAGCTTCGAGGAACGCGTCCGTCATCGCGCGGCTCCCTGCGCGTGAGCTTCGGTGACGCCTGCTGCGGGCCACGGCTTATAAGGATACTGAAAATGATTTTCGCGGCTGAATTTCATCAGAGGGAAACAATACTTTGAAAAAGGTTCGGGAACACTTCCCATTTCGGCGATGACGCGCGAATTATCAAACACCGTGTTCCAATAAATGTAGGGCAGAAAAACTTTCAGAAGGACCGCGCTGCGTCCTAACTTGCCGCTGCGATTTGCGACGGAGTTGACCATCGAAGTGAATGTTCGCGCCATGGACGGCGCGTAAATTGGCTTACTTTTGCCGGATTCTTTTGCGATGGCGTCTGTAATTTGTTTGCAGGTCTCGGAACCGGTGCCGGAAGAAAGATGATAGGTATCGAAGAGTGGTTTTTCTTTTTGGTGCAACGTGGCGATGGCTTTCGCGACGTAGTCCACTGGAATAATTTCGATGCGGTCGTCTGGACGCAGCGGAAGCACCGGCAGGCTGGCGAGAAAAACGAACGCGCGAACCATATCGAACTGAGTTGTGGCGCCGTAACGCGTGTCGCCGAGAACGATGCTTGGGCGGAAAATAGTTTTTTGCACGTCGGGCAATAATTCGCGAACCATGTGCTCGCAGAATTTTTTTGTGCGCGCGTAAGGATCGTAGTCGGAGCGGTTCCAATCGATCGAGGCGTCTTCGGTGACCACTTCATTTTCGCGTTTGCCTGCGACGGCTACGGTGCTGACGAAACTGAATCGGCGCAGACCGGTGGCGTTCTGAATGCGTCGCGCCATTTGAATCATTTCCAAAGTGCCGCGCAAATTCACATTCATGCAATTTTTTTCGGACTTGCGATTCAGAGAGGCGGCGCAATGCAGCATTGAATCTGTGGTGGCGAGGGCACGAGAATAATCGGATTCGTCGAGGCCGAACTTGGAGTCAGTTAAATCGCCGCGGAAAATTGTGATGCGCTCGCTGAGGTAATCGCGAAATTTTGGGAAATCCAAATGCAATTGCATCGCGTGCCAGAGACGCTCTTCGGCTTCGCGCTGATCTTTCGCGCGAACGAGAACGTTGACGCGATCGTTGCTGTTGCCGAGCAGCTCCGAAAGAATGTGCGCGCCGATATATCCGGTCGACCCTGTGAGGAAAATAGCCATTAGTTTTGGGACGCGGTAGGCGTCACGGAATCTTCGGGATCATTTTGTACGGCGTCGTCATTTTGAACTGCAACATCATTCTGAACGGCAATAGCGTCAAATTGGACGGAGCGCTTCGGCGGCGCTTCGATGGCGCGGCCTTCGATCAACGGATAGCACCACTTTCGCAGCGC
>DATBYL010000408.1:0-6959 GCA_036513735.1 Candidatus Acidiferrales bacterium | reverse complement strand
TCGGTGTGTAAGCTCGGAGAGGGGTCGTGCTAACGCACGTCGCAGCCAACTTGGACCCACACAATACATTTACTAGAGTTGAGGTCCCGTCGGCGTCAGCAAAAGACAGTCCTGCGCCAAATGATCCAGTGCCAAGCGGTTCGTCACCAACCTCGCCGGCAACCGACAAACCCCCTTCGCCCTCGGGCGCTGCAAATTCATCAGCTAAACCTAAATCAGGCCGCCTGAAAATCACAGAAGTTCTTCGCCCTCATTGGAAGGCGCTCGCCATCGCCATGGCCGCCGTCCTTGGTGAAACCCTCGCCGACGTCGGTTCGCCGTGGCCCATCAAAATTGTCATTGATAGTCTTTCCAAGGAATCGACCAAGCTACCGCACTGGCTCTTGCAGTTTGTCACGCGCCTTTTCGGCGATAACACTCTCTCAATTTTGAATTTCGCCGTAGCGGCCGTCGCCGTAATTGCGATTGTGGATGCAATCAGCAGTTACACGGAAAAATACATGACCACTAGTGTGAGCCAACTGGTCTCACATGATCTCCGCCTAACGGTTTACGACCACATCCAACGGCTCTCGCTCGCCGATCACGACGAAGCTCAAACTGGCGACCTGATCACGCGAGTCACCGGCGATATCGAAGCTGTTCAGGATTTCATCACTTCGGCTCTTTTCGGAATTCTAATCGACGTTTTGACGCTCGTCGGCATGATCACCGTCATGTTCTTGACCAACTGGCGCTTCACCCTCATTGCGCTCTCTGTCGTGCCAGTCCTAATGGCCGTCGTCTACTCCTTCACCCGCAAAATTAAAAAGGCTTCGCGAGCCGTGCGAAAGAAACAGGGCGAGTTGATTTCGGTTGTGCAGGAAGTGTTGACGTCCGTCCGCGTCGTTCAGGCTTTTGCGCGTGAGGACTACGAGCAGGACCGCTTTGAAGCGGAGAGTATGGAAAATGTCGAGGCCGCGATGGAGGCCCGTTCCGTTAAAGCGAAGCTCGCTCCGTTGGTGGAAGTTGTGGCTGCTGTAGGTACTTGTCTCGTCCTCGGCTTCGGCGGGCGCATGGCTCTGCGCCACGAAATCCTTCCCGGAACTCTTTACCTGTTCATCGTTTATCTGGCCGGAATGTATAAGCCCATGCGCGATCTTTCCAAAATGACGGACACCGTTTCCAAAGCGACGATCGGATACGAGCGTATTCAGGAGATTCTCGAAATCGAAAGCAAAGTTCACGATCTTCCGGGCGCTCGCCGCGCTCCCAAATTCAAAGGCAAAATCGAATTCGACAAAGTCAGCTTTGGTTATGATGCCGAGCACGAGGTCTTGAAAAATATCAGCCTGACGATTGAGCCGGGGAAAGTCGCCGCAATCGTCGGGCCCAGCGGCACCGGAAAAAGCACTCTCGTCAATTTAATCGCGCGTTTCTACGATCCCATCTCAGGCACCGTGAAAATCGATGGCGGCGATGTTCGCAAGTACACGCTGAAATCTTTACGTGAGCAAATTAGTTTCGTGCTGCAGGAAGCTTTGTTATTTCACGCGCCTGTTTGGAAAAATATTGCATACGGCAAGCCCGAAGCTCCTCGCCGCGAGATTATCCGTGCCGCCGAACTCGCCAACGCTCATGAGTTCATTGAAAAAATGCCCCAGGGTTATGACACGATGATCGGCGAGCGTGGCGTCAGTCTTTCCGGCGGACAGCGTCAGCGCATCGCTATCGCGCGCGCAATTCTTCACAACACTCCCATCCTGATTCTCGATGAACCCACAACGGGGCTCGACGCCGCTTCCGAACAAGCCATCATGGAAGCTCTGAATCGCCTGATGAAAGGCAAAACTTCCATCATCATCGCGCACCATCTCAGTTCCATCAGTCATTCGGACGTAATTTTCGTCATCAAGGATTGCGAACTCGTTGAATCCGGTACGCATGAGGAATTATTGGCGGCGGGCAAGGTCTATGCCGAACTTTACAAGCTGCAAATCACTGACGTCGCGCTCGCGAATAGCGAGGGCGCGCCGCAGAAAACTGACGCTGATCCCGACAAGATCGCCGATGCTCCACAAACCGGCCCGGTGCCCGAAAGTGAACAGTCAATTCTGCCGAATAAGTAGAAGCTTGTTGAATGTTTGAGAGGTGAAACTTGATTCATCGAACGCGGCACACGCTAAAAATCGCGGCGTTATCTTTGCTCGTCATTTCTTCAGGAGTGGTCTTAGCTCAAAAGAATGACAAGCCGGCCAAGAAGAATGAAAAACCGTCCAGCTTGCCTGGCTTAATCTGGCAAGATCCCGGCGATGTCGGCTCGCTCGATATGATCAATGGTATCGGAGGCACCGCCGACGCGCCCGATCCGCACGCCACTTACACTTTCACCGAGGAGGATATGAACGGCACCAGCCCGAAATTCAGAGTGAAAGACGCTCAGGGCGTCGAATGGAAAGTAAAAATGGGAGCCGAGCCTCAGGCCGAAACCGCCGCCACTCGCCTGCTGTGGGCCGCGGGATATTTCGTTGATGAAGACTACTATGAGGCTGAAGTTACTGTGACTGGTCTGCCGAAGTTGCGCCGTGGCGAACAGTTTGTCTCCGGCGACGTGGTTCACAAGGTCCGCTTAGAGCGCAAGATTAAAGGCCAGAAAAATATTTCCACCTGGGATTGGTTTCAGAATCCATTTCTGGACACTCGCGAATTTAATGGCCTTCGCGTCATGATGTCCTTACTCAATAACTGGGACCTGAAAACAATCAACAATTCCGTTTATGAAATTGATGGTCAGCGCCGCTACGTCGTCAGCGACGTCGGCGCTACGTTCGGAAAAACCGGAGATCCCGCTTCGCGCTCGAAAAGCAATCTGAAGGATTATGAAAAATCGAAGTTTATCGAAGGCGAGAAAGGCGGCTTCATCGATTTCACGATGCACAGCCGCCCGGCGTTCATCGCCGCGCTGGACGCTCCGAATTACGAATCGCGCACCAAAATGGAAAAAGTCACGAAGCATATTCCGCAGGCCGACGCGCAGTGGTTGGGCGAACGATTGTCCCATCTTTCCGACGAGCAAATCCGTGATTGCTTCCGTTCCGCTGGATATACAGCTGACGAAGTTGACGAGTACACGCGAGTAATAAAGGATAGAATTGCGGCACTGAACGCGCTGTAGTCGTTGCCGATGGATTTGAAGGCGGCGCTACTTATCGCGCAAAATCGGGGGAAGCGTAAACGTGAAACTTATTATTCAGCCGGAAGATAGCGTAGCTCCTCTTCTTTCCGCCATCAAAGGCGCAAAGAAGCGCATCGACATCGCTATTTTTCGTGCCGATCGCAAGGACATCGAAAACGCCCTGAACGCCGCCGCCGCGCGCGGAGTGAAAGTTACCGCGCTGATCGCTCACGTCAATCGCGGCGGAGCCGATAATCTTCGCAAACTCGAAACGCGCTTCCTCGATCACGGCGTCATTGTTGCCCGCACCGCCGACGATCTGATTCGCTATCACGATAAATTCCTGATTATCGATCGCCGCGTCCTCTACGTTCTTTCCTTCAATTTCACTCATCTCGATATCGACCACAGCCGCGGTTTTGGAATCATCACCACCAACGCAGCCTGGGTCCGTGAAGCCGGCAAACTTTTTGGCGCGGATTGCACTCGCTCCAACTATAAAGCCGGAATGGATACTTTTGTCGTCAGTCCCGCGAACTCCCGCAAAGTCTTCGGCGATTTTCTAAAACGCGCAAAAAAACAGTTGCTCATCTACGACCCGAAAATTTCCGATAAAGAAATGCTCCGCATCCTTCAGGATCGCGCAAAAGCCGGTGTCGAAGTCCGTATCATCGGAAAAGTCAGCGGCAAGCATGATTTCGATTCGCAGAAACTTGCCGGCCAGCGATTGCACACGCGCACAATTATTCGCGATGGACGCCAGGCCTTCGTCGGCAGTCAAAGCCTTCGCTCAGCCGAACTCGATTCCCGTCGCGAACTCGGTCTGATCATCCACGACGCAAAAGCAGTGAAAAAATTACTGGATACATTTGAATCCGACTGGGTTTCGCCCGAATCGAAAAAACAAAAAGCGATCCCGGCGGCAAAGAAATCCGCTCAAGAAGCCGCTGACGACGATCTGAAGAAAACGGATCTCTCCGAACAGAAGGAGCAGGCGCAATCCGATAAGCAAACCGAAGTAGCCGTCAGGGCTCTCAAGCACGAACTCGATCCCCTCGCTGTCTCCGTAAAGAAAGCAGTCAGAAAAGCTGTTGCCAAGGCCGGCGACGACGTACTGAAGGATAAAAGCATGAAGGACACCATGAAAAAAGTTGTGAAGAAAGCGGTGAAGGACGCCGTAAAAGAAGCCGTGCACGAATCAAACGGAAATTAGCTCCAGTTCGATCTCAGAAATATCGAATGAAGAAAAAACTCCACCGCGCAACCATACTGTTTCTCGTCGCAGTCGTCGCTTCCGGCTGTGGCCGCAGCACTCCAACGCTCTCTCCCGCGCAAACCGGAGTCTCCCCCGAGCAGCAATCCGCCGACGCAGCCGGCTTTAAAGAATTCTCGAATCGCGTCGACAATTACGTCAAGCTTCACAAGTCACAAGAGGTGCTTCTCCCCGCCCTCAAGCCAACCGTCTCGCCCGAAGCGATTAACGCTCATCAACGTGCGCTCTCGCTCAAAATTCGCGAAGCGCGTCCGAACGCAAAACTCGGAGATATTTTCACTCCCGCCGCGCAAAAATCTTTTCAAGACGTGATTCAATCCGCGATGCAAGGTCCTCGCGGCGCGAATATGGACGCCACCCTCAAGCAAGGCGCGCCCCTGCCGCAAATAAACGTGGCGATAAATCAGCCATATCCCGATGGCGTACCCTTCACCACCGTGCCCCCAACCTTGTTGCAGCTAGTTCCAAAATTGCCCGACGAAGTCGTCTACCGCGTCGTGCTTCACGACTTATTGCTTATGGACGTGAAAGCCAATCTCGTCGTTGACGTGATCCCCGGAATAATTCCCTAATCGCGATGCCGGCCAATTACATTCATCGTCGAAAATTTCTCACATTAATCTGCGCCATCATCTCCGTCGCTGCGCTTTCCTCCCTCAGCGCGCAGGATTTTAAATTTCCTCTCGCGCAGGATTCAGTCCGCTTCGCCGTTATCGGCGACATGGGCACCGGCGACGCCCCGCAATATCAAACCGCCCAAAAGTTAATCGACTCCCGCGTGGCCTTCCCTTACGATTTTGTAATCATGTTGGGCGACAATATTTACGGCGGCAGCAAGTCGAAAGATTTCGAGCAGAAATTTCAGGTGCCCTACAAGCCATTGCTCGACGCCGGCGTGCCCTTCTACGCCTGCCTCGGAAATCACGATAATCCCAACGAGCGCCTCTACAAACCATTCAACATGAATGGCGAAAGTTATTACACTTACAAAAAAGGAAATGTCCGCTTCTTCGTTTTGGATAGCAATTACATGGACCCCAAGCAACTCGCCTGGCTCGATTCGCAATTAAAAAGTTCTACGCCTTCCGACTGGAAAATTTGTTATTTCCACCATCCTTTATATTCCTCCGGCCGCTTCCACGGCCCCGCCACCGACGTCCGCCAGGTCCTCGAGCCGCTCCTCATCAAATATGGAGTCAACGTAGTTTTCTCGGGACACGAACACGTCTACGAACGCGTCCATCCTCAGCACGGAATTTATTATTTTACGGAAGGTTCTTCAGGTGAGCTGCGCCCCAATAATTTAAACAAAACCGCTATCACCGACAAAGGCTTCGACACCGACCGCACTTTCATGCTCGTCGAAATCGCCGGCGCCAACATGTATTTTCAAACTCTCTCCCGCGTCGGCGCGGTAATCGACTCCGGCATCATCCCCAAGCAGCCCGCCGCCGCGCAATAGTCGCCTCGCCAATCTGTAGCCCGGGCTCGCCGAACCCGGGGCTTTTCGGTTTTTTCCCCTTGACATACGAATTCATTAGTACTATAAATGTCTCGACCATGCGACCAAAACACACCACCCTCACTCCCCAGGAACTCGAAATCATGAAGCTCGTCTGGCAGCGCGAAGATTCCACCGTTCGCGACATCTACGAAGCCCTGCTCGAGCACAGAAAGATCGCCTACACCACCGTCATGACCATGATGAAAATTCTCGAAACCAAGGGCTACCTGAAAAAGCGCCGGCAAGATCGCGCCTTCGTATATCGCCCCACGCGTCCGAAGAATCAGGTCATCGGCGGTATGATCCGTGAATTTATGGATCGCGTTTTCAACGGTTCCGCCGAGCCGCTGCTCGTCCATCTCGTAAAGGATCGCCACATCCGTGAAAAAGATCTGAAAGCAATCGCTCGCATGATTCACGACGCGAAGTGATTTCGATTTTGCTGTTCCGGATGTAGGGGCCATCCCGCTCGTTTTGCGGGATCGCCCTCCGTCTTTTGATTTAGATTTTTCTTTCGTTCGCCATTTGGAGAGACGCCGATGAACACGCCCTACTGGTTTTCCAATCTCGCCTATTGGAGCGCCCAAGTCGCTCTGCTCGTCCTCGCCGCCGGATTCCTCCCGCACCTTTTCAAAATCCGCCAGCCCCGCGTACTTCTCATTTATTGGCGAGCCCTCATCGCCGCCGCCTTGCTTCTTCCATTCGCGCAACCCTGGCATCGCCCGGAACCTCTCCCCACTATTAATTTCGTCCCAGCCACCGGTGAATTCACTTCAATCGTAATCGGCGCGCCAGCTCAAGCCGTAACGCACTGGTATCATCCCAGTGCGCAAATCATCGCCGCAATCGTCGGACTCATCATCCTTGCCGGAATCGCCACGCGTTTCACCATCCTCGCGCTAGGTCTGATAAAACTTCGCCAATTCCGCCGCGCATCATCTCCAATTTCAAATCACACAGAATCAAGCGCCGTCCTCGACGAAATGCGCCTCCGCGTAAACACCTCCGGCGAATTTCGCATCTCATCT
>DATBYL010000407.1:0-2395 GCA_036513735.1 Candidatus Acidiferrales bacterium | reverse complement strand
TTCTTCGCGCGAGGGTGAGTCACAAATTTATTTCATCGCGCTTGAGGGCGGCGAGCCGACGCGTCTGACAAATGCGCCGAGCGGCGTGGATAATTTTCTTTGGGCGCCAGATGGAAAATCACTGGCGTTCAGCTCCGGCGTATTCCCGGATTGCAAAGATGATGCGTGCGATAAAAAACGAATTGATGATGCCGCGAAAAGCAAAGTGAAGGCGCACATTACGGATCATCTTTTGTATCGCCATTGGACGCATTGGAATGACGAGCGCCGCAGCCATCTATTTATTATTCCAGTGGAAGGCGGCGCGGCACGCGATTTAACTCTCGGCGCGAATTACGATGTGCCACCGGATTTCCGCGGAGAAGCTGCAGACATTGCATTTGCGCCGGATAGCCACGAACTGTGTTTCGTCGCCGTCACTGATCCGATGGAAGCGATCAGCACGAATGGCGATTTATTTGTCGTGCCGGCAGATGGATCTGCGGCACCGAAACGCATCACTGAAAATCCAGGATATGACGGCCATCCTGTCTATTCGCTGGATGGAAAAACAATTGCATATCACGCGCAACTTGCCGCGGAAAATGAAAGCGATCGCTGGCGATTGATGATTTACGATCGCGCCAGCGGACGTCGCGCAAATTTGACGGAGGGATTCGACCGCAGTGTCGACAATTTAGTTTGGTCACCGGACAGCAAAACAATTTACTTCACCGCTGAAGAACATGCCGAGGCGCCGATCTACGCAATCGCGGCGCTGGAAAATGCGAGTCCGCGCGCGATTGTCGGCGAAGGATTTAATGGCGAACTTTCTTATAGCGCAGCGGGGCGAATGTTCGTGTTCACGCGATCGAGCATCATGTCTCCGATGGAAATTTTCACGACGGGCGCTGCGGGCGGGCGCGTGCGTCAACTGACACATGTGAATGATTCGCGTTTGGCGCAAATTGATATTTCCAAGCCCGAGTGGTTCTGGTTTGAAGGCGCGGGCGGCACAAAAGTGGAAGGCGCGGTTCTGCGACCGCCGAATTTCGATGCGTCGAAAAAATATCCCGCGTTGCTGCTGATTCACGGCGGCCCGCAAAGCGCCTGGGACGATAGTTGGACGTATCGCTGGAATTCGGAAGTTTTCGCGGCGCCAGGATACGTGGTGATCATGATTAATCCGCGCGGCTCAACCGGCTACGGACAGAAATTCACGGATGAAATTACGGACGACTGGGGCGGAAGAGTTTACGACGATTTGATGAAGGGACTGGACTATGCCATCGCCAACTACAAATTTATTGATGGCGATCGCGTTGCGGCCGCCGGCGGATCTTACGGTGGTTACATGGTCGATTGGATCGCCGGACACACCGGCCGATTCAAAGCGCTCATCAGCCACGCTGGCCCGTACGACAAAACGAGCATGTACGGCGGCACAGAAGAACTTTGGTTTGAAGAACACGATATGGCCGGCGAGCCGTGGACGAATCCGGACAGCTATCATAAGTGGTCGCCTTCCACATACGCCGCGGAATTCGGAAAATATAAAACGCCAACTCTTGTAACCGGAGGTGAACTGGACTTCCGCATTCCCTATACGGAAGACTTGCAGTTTTTTACGGCACTGCAGAGGCAGGAAGTGCCTTCAAAACTGGTGATTTTCCCGGATGAGGGACATTGGATATTGAAGCCGCAAAACAGCGAGCTTTGGTACAAGATATTTTTGGATTGGCTGGGGAAATATTTGAAATAGATTGAAATTTAAGCGAACTGGGCGCGCACTAATTATTTGTGATGCCCGCGAAAGAACCAGCCAACTCCCACCCGCACCTGCACCGTGTTAATTCCGGGATTCGGCGTGGCCAGTCCGGCGTTTGAAACGTGCATGTAGCGCAGGTCAACGCTCCACGCAACTTTTTCGCCGAGGATGTGCATTCCAATCGCGGCGCTGGTGGTGAAATTTGTGTCGGACGTGCCAGTCGGCACAGTGACATTTGTGAAGAGAACGCCCCCGGCGAGTTCGACGAACGGAACGATGCGGCTATCCGTTTCAAAATTCCATTTCAGCACGACAGGATTAAATCCCGCGCCATAGGCTCTGTTTGCCGGCTGGAACACCATGAAAACGGGAACGGCGTCCACGGCATATTCAAATTTGCCGCGGAGAAATCCGGGGCCGTGAGCCTTCGTGAGAATCCAGCCGAAGCGCGCGCCAGCGTTGAAGACGCCGTCGCTCGACGTGCTGCCGTTCACGCCGTGTCCACCGCCCGCCCAGATTTCAAACTCGTGGCCGCCATCTTGCGGACGATTTTGTGCGAACGCCGGCGCGCAAGAAAGCAGTGCAACAAATAAAGCTGATGCGAGTAGTCGAGTCATCGGATGTTTCCGCGCGTCCGCGAACGCAACT
>DATBYL010000406.1:0-26584 GCA_036513735.1 Candidatus Acidiferrales bacterium | reverse complement strand
AGTACACGGTCACACATCATCTGGACAATCACTTCACAGTCGGCCCCGCTATACTGTGGGCGCCGTTCCTGATTGTCGTGCATCTGATCATCCTCGCGCTGAACAGTTTCGGCGCGCACATCAACTCCGATGGCTTCGGACGCCCATATTTATTGACGATGGCGTTCGCCACAGTCGGATACGGATTCTGCGGCCTGCTCTTATGTTTTCGCCTCGCGCGTGAATTTGTGGCCCGACAATGGGCGTTCCTGGGAGTCGTGGGATACTGGTTCGCCAGCTCGCTGCCCGTCTACATGTATTTGAATCCTTCCTGGTCGCATGCTCACACACTTTTTTCTGTCGCACTTTTTCTGTGGTATTGGTATCGAACGCGTGCGTACCGCAGCCTGCCTCAGTGGATCGTGCTGGGACTTTTCGCCGCGCTGATGGTGAATGTTTATTACCTGAATGTGGTGTGGCTGCTCATTCCAGCCTTCGACGCCCTATCGAATTATTTTCAACTGATGACGCACTCATCTGCGCCGCCCGTCGGCGACGCTCCGCGCGAATCGTTCGCAATTCTTTTGGCATCTCACATTACGTTCGTAATCGTTTTCATTGCAGGAATGCTCCCGACTCTGATCACCCGGAAAATTATTTATGGCGGATATCTGCAGACCGGCTATCCGGGCGCGCACGAATGGTTCTGGACGAATCCTGTTCCCGGAAGCGTATGGTTTTCGTCCGACCACGGACTGTTTACCTGGACGCCGATTCTAGTCCTTGCGTTGATCGGCCTTGTCCTGTTTCTGCGGATTGATCGCGCGCTCGCATTTTATTTCCTCGCCGTCTTTGCAATTTTCTCGTATGTGCTCGCCTGCTATGTGAATTGGGACGGCATATCTTCTTTCGGGAATCGTTTTTTCATTTCGCTGGGTCCTGCTTTTATTATCGGGCTTGCCGTCCTGTTTGCTCGCATCGCTCGCGGATGGGCCAGCGAAAAAAAAGCGTTCATCACCGCGGCGCTGGTCGTCATTTTATTCGCCGCGTGGAATATCGGATTTATTTTTCAATGGGGCGATCATCTCATCCCTGTCCGCGGCCCAATTTCCTGGCGCACGATGGTCTACAATCAATTCCACATCGTGCCCATGAAAGTTTGGGACACAGCCGACGCATTCTTGTTCCATCGCAAGCGCCTTCTCAATCAGATCGAGCAGAAGGACAATAACGAATTGCGGAATCAGCACTCGAGCAATCATCCATGACGGACGCAGGCAAAAGCGCGATCGCGTCGAACCCGGAAAGCAATCCTCCGCCCGTCCGGACCAGCGCAGTCTCAAGCCATGGCGTTCGCGTAATGCAGAACACTGCGGTTGTTTTTATTTCACGCTGGATCGGCCTTCTTATGGCGGGTGCTGCCAGCGTGATGTTGACGCGCGCGCTTGGTCCGGAGCGTCTGGGCGAATACGCCGTAATTTATTCCTATCTCGGGCTCTTCGGCATGTTGTCTTCATTCGGCATCGGACCAATCCTCACTCGCGAAGCGGCGCAAAATCGCGACGACGCCGGTAGCATCTTGTTCACAGGAATGTGCCTTGCCACCGGTTTCGCCGTCACCACCGGCGCTCTGGCCCTTGCGATTGCTCCACTGTTTCATTTGAACGGAACGCTTCTCCCGTTGCTCGCAATTGCCGCCGTAGAAATTTTCCTGCTTGTGCCGGTAACTTTATCGAGCGTGATTTTTCAAGTCGATCAGAAACAATGGTACAGCTCCGGGTTCAGCATCATCCGTCAGGCAATTTTTGTTTCCATCGTTTTCGCCGTCTATCTGCTCGGCGCCCCATTGCTCTATGTGATTCTGGGTCGGCTTGCGGCGGCCGGGATAGAGGCCGGCTTAAATTTCTGGAAGGCCCAAAAGCTGCTCGGCCCGCATCGCAAATTTCTTTCACCCGTAGCTCGCCGTTTGATCCACGGAGGTTTCGTAATTTCCGCCGCCACCATCGCCACCACCATTTACCTTCGTATCGATCAGGTCATGTTGCACGCAATGGCCGGCGATTTCGTCCTCGGCCATTACGCCGCAGCGGTGCGCGTCAGCGAACTTTTTGAAGCGCTCCCCGCCGCTTTTGGTTCGGCGCTTTTTCCGTTGCTTTGCGTTTCACTCGCGGACGCGCCGCGATTTCGCCGCCACTTGGACCTTGGATTCCGCTATATGGTATTGGCAGGCGCGGGCCTCAGCGTTGCTTGTTGTCTGGGCGCGCGGCCGATCATGCATTTGTATGGCGGCGCAAAATATTCCGATTCCGCTCCGCTGCTCGCCGTACTCGTCTGGTCTGAGATTCCGATTTTCTTCGCTAGCACATTTTCAAACGCCTTGATGGCAGCCAATCTGCAAAGATACGTGTTGTGGCCGACCGTCGCGGGAGCTGCTCTGAACGTCGGGCTCAACCTGTACTTAATTCCGCGTTGGGGCGCGCTCGGAGCCTCGTGGGCCACGGTGATTGCGTATTGGTTTTGCTGGACGCTGGTCTTCATTCCGATTCGCCCTTCGCGGAATATGTTTATAATCGGTCTGCGCCTGTTGATTCCAATTACCGTTCTCGCTCTAGCTGTCAGTGGACTCGCTTCGCTGATTCCCGGAAATGATTGGCTTCGCTTCGGCGTTGGCATCGCGTCTTTTGCGCTGCTCGCCTGCGTCTTCGGATTCGCTCGCAAACAGGATTTGGAATTCCTTCGCGCTGCATGGAAAACTCGATTAGGACTTGCAACGGGGGCGACGGTAAGTGAGTGAGATCGTTAGTTCTACAACCCAACCCGCGCAGACGATTGGCCCGGCGAAGCGCATTCCGGAGCTGGACGGACTGCGCGGCATTGCGATTTTTCTTGTCATTCTGTGCCACTACATTGGAGGAAATCCGCCGGGCTTGCGGCACAGTTTCGTCCGCAGGATCGCCGAGGTTATGGGGCTCGGCTCGATCGGCGTGGATCTTTTCTTTATTCTTTCCGGATTTCTGATTGGCGGAATCCTTTTGAGTTCTCGATCGTCGCCGCGATACTACAGTACTTTCTATCTCCGCCGATTCTTCCGGATTATTCCCATCTACTATCTTTGGCTGGCCCTCTTTGGGCTAGCGATGATCGCCGCAAAAATGTGGAATGTTTGGGGCGGCGCGGACTTTCATACTGTTGTTCCGTATTGGGCCTATTTCATTTTTCTTCAGAATTATTTTCAGGGAGCGACGTGGGCGCAAGTGTACTGGCTTGGCCCTCTATGGTCGCTCGCAGTCGAAGAACAGTTTTATCTGCTCGCCCCTCCTGTCGTGCGTAAGCTCTCTCCCGCGCGTCTGTTAAAAGTATTATCGGGCGTCCTGGTTTTCTCTCTGCTCTTAAGGTTATTTCTCTCCTCGATGTACGGCGCAAGTTACGACTACTGGGGAATCAACGCTTCCACGGATTGGATGCCATGTCGCGCTGACGATCTTGCGCTTGGCATGATCGTTGCAACACTCTGGGCGAATCCGCAATCGCGCCTCCGTCTGCAGCAGAGACTGAACGTTTCTTACGCCGGACTTTTCAGTTGCGCCGTGGCGCTTTTGGCTATGTTTTACTGGATCATGAAGCCGGATTCCTTCGTGACCGCGACCATAGCCCGCACGGTGATTGGATTTTTCTTTGTCTTTCTTCTAATGATCGCGTTGACGGACAAGGACGGTTTGTTGGGCACAGTATTCCGCTGGCGGCCGCTTCGAGAGCTCGGCAAAATTTCCTACTGCGTTTACATCATTCATCAGGCTGTAGCGTGGGTTCTTTATAGATCGATATTGCATTCCGAGCCCCGTTTCGACGCTTGGTCCGCGATAGGCTTGTCTGTTCTTTCATTCGTAGTAACCGTGCTTATCGCCGAAATCTCGTGGCGATATTTTGAGAGTCCTTTGATCCATCGAGGTCATCGTTATACATACTGAGCCAGTCGATTTACCGTCGATTCGTTCGATCGATCACCATGAAGAAAGAAATTTTCATTTTGTGTTCCGAGCCGCCCGAACAGCTAGGCGGCGTGGAAGCGTGCGTCCGTGAACAAGCCCGCGGTTTTGAAGCGCGAGGTTACGATGTGAAAGTGTTCCACCGTAAAAATTCCGGCCCGGCATGGTTCCGGCGCAACGATCAGCGCATCACTCACCATCTCACAGATACTTGGGTCGGTTTTTTTGTCGGGCGAACGGCGCAGAAGGCGATGCACCCCGATGTGGCGGCGGTTTTTTCTCACTCAACCGTCGGT
Source organism: Candidatus Acidiferrales bacterium (assembly GCA_036513735.1). Taxonomy (GTDB): domain Bacteria; phylum Acidobacteriota; class Terriglobia; order Acidiferrales; family UBA7541; genus DASTCZ01. The sequence continues at coordinate 22,323 of DATBYL010000406.1, read as the reverse complement.
TGGTATTCATTGCGCGTACCATCAGGCTGCAAACAGTTTCATATCTATCACGGGACGTATCGCGGCCAGGCGAAAGCGATCCGAAAATATATTTCCTTTCTCGGTTATTTGAAATTATCGTGGTGGGACTCGATGGTTTTGGAACGCATGAGCGGACGCGGCAAACAAATCTTTGTCGTGTCGGAGCGTACCCGCGCTGAAGTGAAGCGGTTATTTGGCTACGACAGCATCACTCTGGGGAATCCGCTGGACATGAGCGATTTTCGTCCCATGAACCAGTTCGAGTGCCGCGAAAAATTGGGCCTGCCGCGTGATGGAGTCATCGGCGTGTTTGTAGGGAATACGCAACCGGCGAAGGGCTTCCCGATGCTCCGCAAAATGATGCACTTATTCCCGAAAATAAATTGGCTTTTGATACTCCGCGGCGGAGCAGGCAGCGACGGCGGTTTGAATTCGTCTGTCCGCATCGTTCCAGACGTGCCACGCGCCCTCATGCCGCAATATTATTCCGCCGCGGATTTTTCATTTTCTTCGTCGTTATATGATTCTTTTCCGTACGCAATACCGGAGGCGCTAGCTTGCGGTCTCCCGGTTCTTTCCAGTTTGAACGGCGCAAGCGACCAATTTCTGCGTGTGCCTCCTCTCGACCACTTATTGATTGAAGACCCGAACGACGAGAAGGGCTTCGCGGAAGCGACACAAGAAATTAGCAGCCGCCCAGAATTTTATAGAAGAGCAGCTAACGAATTGGCGCGTCCGGCAGTTGAAGAGTGGATGAGTCTCGATAACTGGTGGAAAAGATTTACTGAACTAACGGGATTGTAAGCAGCGGAGAATAGCGCGAATGCGGGATGTAATCATGATCTCGGGCTGCACTTGGGAAGACTTTAATATTTCGGAACGCGTGGCGCGTTCCTTCGCGCTGCTCGGTGCGCGAGTTCTATACTGCGCAGGTCCAATGTCACAATTAAAGAACAACAAGGGCACCCTGACCGAACTCGAGCCGGGAATCTGGGGATTCACTCCAAAGATTTGGGCGCATCGTTTCAATCGCTGGCCCGTCGTTTCCACCATGCAGGCTAAAATGATTGCAGATCAAATTTCGCAACATTCGACGGAACTCAACCTGCGAAATCCAATTGTCCTCTATCCCTATATGGCGGGGACCTTGGGGGTTTGCGAGGAATTGAAGCGCCGAGGACATTACATCGTGCACGTCTCGGGAGATCACCCGCAGCCAAACCTGATGGCTCACGTAGCTCTGGCAGATCAAACATTTGCGGTCATTCCAACAGCGTATCGTTATCTGCGGGCTGAGTTTGGTGACAGAATTCACTTTCTCCCGGAGACTGCGCCCTCCGAGAAAGATCAAATTCGCTACTCGCAAACAACTATTGAACATCCTTCGCTCGCTGGAATCCCCAGGCCACGTTTGGTTTATCTCGGCGTTCCGCATGAACGCCTGCACTCCAGACTGTTGCGCGAAATGTTTACAGCTCGCCCTGACTGGCATTTTGTACATTTCGGGGCGTCAGCTCCCGGGGCTTTGCCGAATTTTCATGGTCTGCCATGGATTTCCAAAGACAACCTCGACGAAATTCTTGCCGGAACCGACGTTGGTTTCATGCCTTACGACTGCCGCATCGAACGAGATTTTCATTGCGCCCCGTTAAAGCTATTTGATTATTTCGCGGCCGGGCTGCCCGTAGTTTCTACTCCGATTATCTATGTTTGGAGTATGGAACACCTGGTATACACGGGTGACACGACAGGCGAGTTGATAGCCGCCGTCGAATCGGCATTGAGCGAACCAACTGACAGCCCAAAGCGCGCGAATCGAAAGCTAATCGCGAGAGAGCATTCGATTGAAAATATAGCTGCTCTAATGAGCCAGGTTTTGCCAATCCACGAATGAAGCTATTTTCGTTGAGGTGCTCGATTGACTCTTTATAATGACGAATTTTTCCTGGGACGGAGTCCGAGTTCGTACAAGTCTGCAAAGGCGATTCTTCCAATCGTCTTTGAGATAGTTTCACCGAAATCTGTTGTGGATGTGGGCTGCGGAACTGGCGCGTGGCTGAGCGTAGTTCGCGAGCTTGGTGTGGTAGATGCGGTCGGAATCGACGGAAACTACGTCGATCGAAAACTTCTGATGGTGCCTCCGGAATGCTTTGTTGCTGCCGATTTGACGCAGCAAATTGAAATGTCTCGGAAGTTTGATTTGGCGGTTTGCCTTGAAGTTGCGGAACATCTCCGCGCGGCCGCTTCCGAAACTTTAGTCAAATCCTTGGTCGGTCTTTCACCAGTCGTACTGTTTTCCGCGGCTATTCCTGGCCAGGGCGGATTACATCACGTCAACGAACAATGGCCGCCATATTGGGAAAACCTGTTTGCAAAAAGAGGATATCAACTTGTAGATTGCATCCGATCACGCGTTTGGAACGACCCCGAAGTGGACTTCTGGTACGCCCAGAATTGTTTTCTGTTCGTGCGCCGCGATCAGTTGTCAGCGAGCCCTCGGCTAGCGGCCGAACACGCTCAATTACAAGTCTTGCCGCGCTCGGTCGTACACCCAGGATTGCTACGGGATGTCACGAATTACAAAGCACTCACTCCCCTAAATTTGCTCCGTCTATTCCCAGCAAGTTTCAAGCGGGCCATTTTGCGGCGGCTATCCGGTAAACCTCGGTTCCAGACCGGATCTAACTCGTGAAAGGTGCCGACAGACCGGCCATCATCGCGCTCCTCGGCCGGCCAGACACGCCCACCGACGCCCTCGAAGATTATTGCAACTGGCTGAAGCGCGCGCGCGAACAACAAGGCCAGCCAATGGAAATCCTGCGCGTGCCCTGGGCCGCAAATGGACGGCTCAGTCGACTCGCGTGGACATGGCGCGAAGCGCAAAACTGGCGCGGCCGCTGGATTTTATTGCAGTACACCGCTCTCAGTTGGTCGAAGCGCGGATTTCCGATTGGGGCTGCCATCACAATCTGGATCGCCCGCCATCGCGGCGCGAAATGCGCAATTGTTTTTCATGATGCGCTGCCCTACAGCGCGCCCCGATTTATCGATCGAATTCGGCGCGTCGTGCAGGTCTGGGTGATGCGCAAACTTTATCGTCTCGCGTTACATTCAATCATGACGGTTCCGGTCGCAAATGTCTCCTGGCTCCCGCGTCCCGCAACGAAAGCGGTATTCATTCCGATTGCCGCGAATCTTTCCGGCGCTCTTGTGAAATTGAACGCCACCAATTCCATTCGCGAAAATAATTTTCCGAAAAAGATCGCCATCTTCGGCGTAACCGGCCCTCCGCAATTGCAGCCCGAAGTGGAATTCATCGCGCAAATCGTCCGCCAAGCAACAGAACAATTAGGCCCAACAAAACTTCTCGTACTCGGCAGGCACGCGCAGGAAGCGGAATCGCCGCTTCGTGCTGCGCTCGCTGGCACAAAAGTAGAACTCGAAATCCATGGCGTTCTTCCCGCGGACGAAGTCGAGCGCCGCCTCTCCGAATCAGACGTGCTCTTATTTTTACGTGGAGGAATTTCCAGCCGCCGCGGAAGCGCGCTTGCCGGAATTGCCTGCGGATTACCGGTCGTCGCTTTTCAAGGAGCCGAAACGGGTCCGCCCATCACCGAAGCCGGTGTAATGTTGAGCGCCGAAGGTGATCGCACCGCGCTCGCAAATAATTTGGCGCTTGTACTTTCCGATGACGCTCTCCGAAGTGATCTGCGCAAGCGCAGTCTGGAAGCTCGTGAGAAGTATTTTTCGTGGGATGTGATTGCTCGAAAATTCCTTCAGGTGCTCGACAATGCCTGAGCGCCGCTATCGCGTACTCCTCGTCGCCACTCACGCCGTACAATACGCCTCGCCCGTATTTCGCGAAATGGCGCGCGATCCGCGCCTCGATATCGAAGTAGCGTACTGTAGTTTGGTGGGCGCCGAAGCCGGCGTTGACAAGGAGTTCGGCGTTGAAGTGAAGTGGGATGTTCCTCTGCTCGACGGGTATCCGTGGACGCAAGAACCGAATCGCGCGCGCCATCCCGCGCTCGGCCACTTTTTCGGCCTCGTAAATACAAGCCTGTGGCGCAAAATCCGCAAAGGCCGTTATGACGCCGTCGTATTGTACACAGGCTACCGCTACGCGAGTTTCTGGATTGCACTCGCCGCTGCGAAAATCAGCGGCGCCAAAATAATGTTCGGCACGGATGCAACAACAATTCAGCTTCGCGATGGTCCGCGTCTGAAAAGTTGGCTCAAGCCGCATATCCTGTCATTTGTATTTCATCGTGCGGATGCAACCTTCGGCGCGTCTGTCGCCGGAAAAGAATATTTGAAAACTTTGGGAATTCCGCCAGAACGAATTGGAGTAGTGCCTCTCGTCGTCGATAACGATTGGTGGCTCGCGCGCTCGAACGCCATCGATCGCTCCGCCGTGCGCGCAAGTTGGGGCGTGCCAACCAACGCTCCAGTCGTAATTTTTTGCGGAAAGCTTCAGCCGTGGAAGCGCCCGTTGGATTTATTGCGCGCGTTCGCCGCCGCCGGCGTGCCTGGCGCGCATCTTGTCATTGCGGGCGACGGCCCGCTCGCAAATGAACTGACGCAAATCGCGGCACAGCTCGGTATCAGCGATCGGGTTCATTTCCTCGGATTTCAAAATCAATCACGACTCCCTGCCGTCTACAGCTCCGCGGATCTGTTCGTCCTCCCATCAAAATACGATGCGTGCCCGGCGGTCGTCTGCGAAGCGATGCTATGCGGGCTCCCAGCAGTCCTAAGCGACGAAATTCGCGGACGCAGAGAACAAATTGACGAAGGAGAAACAGGCTACATTTTTCCTTGCGGAAACGTCGACGCGCTGGCCGAAATCCTGCGTCGTACACTCGTCGATCCCGCCAAGCTCGCGTCAATGGGAATAGCAGCTCGACGCAAAATGGATTCATTTTCTCCGGCCACCAACGTGAAAGCGTTCCTGGAATTACTCGATGCGACGCTTGAAAAACCGCAAGCGCCGAAATCATGAAACAATACGCGCATCAGCGATCTTAAAGTCCAAATGAATATTCTGATTTACTCCCATGCCTTCGCTCCGCAAATTGGCGGCGTCGAAACCTACGCGCTGCTTCTCGCGAGGGGTCTCGCGTCTCGTGACGCTGGCAAGCCAGCACAGATAACAGTCGTCTCACAATCGCCAAAAAAAGATTTCGATGACTCCGCAATGCCATTCGCAATCGTCCGCCAACCCGGAATCATTCAACTTCGGAAATTAATTCGCGAATCAGACGTTGTTCATCTCGCCGGTCCCGTAATAGTGCCGCTCACACTCGCATTGCTCGCGCGCAAACCCGTCGTCGTCGAACATCACGGCTATCAAGCGAGCTGCCCGAACGGATTGCTTCTCTATCAGCCGACAAAAACCGCGTGCCCGAATCATTACATGCGCAATGAATTTTCGGCTTGCCTCAAATGCAACACATCCGAATCCGGATGGCTTTCCAGCGTGAAGATGCTTCTGCTCACCCCGCTGCGAAGATGGCTCTGCCGCCGCGTGAGTGTGAATCTTTGCATTACAAATCACGTCGCCCAAAGAATCGAACTTCCGCGTTCGCAGGTCGTCTACTACGGCATTCCGGAATCACTCACAACAGAAATTGAAAGCGCCCCAAAACAAATCACGCCAACGTCACCGCTCTCCATCGGATTCTTGGGCCGATTAGTCGAAGAAAAAGGTGTCCCGACTCTCATCGCAGCAATGCACACGTTGCGTGACAAAAAAGATCGCGTGCGCCTCATCATCATCGGCGATGGTCCTCAACGCCCGATCCTGGAAGCCATGGCTCGCGAGCAAAATGGTTTTCAGCCCGGGATTTCTTTCTCAGGTTCGCTGCAAGGTGAAAAACTTTTCGCAGCTCTCGCCAATGTCGACGTGCTGGTGATGCCCTCCGTCAACGAAGAACCCGCCGGACTCGTCGTCATGGAGCAAATGATTCGCGGCTGTCCGGTCATCGTTTCCGATCACGGCGGAGGTCCGGAGCTCGCCGGCGACGCCGGCCTGAAATTTCCTCCGGGAAACGCCGCAGTTCTCGCCGCGTGCATTCGTCAGTTGGCCGACGATCCATCCCTATTGCGCGAACTCGGCATCCGCGCGAAAAATCGCGCCACCGCAGTTTTTTCCCTCGACCGCATGATCGAAGAACACGACCGGATATTTCAGAAACTCATGTCCGAACCAAAGCGTTAATGCGCCTTCACAACTTACCGAGGAAATCTTTTCGCAGGTTCTCGCGGAAGCGTTCACTTAATTTTAGTTCCGTTCCATCGCGCAGCACCACCGTGTATCCGCCATGAAACAGGAGCTGCAACTCCCGAATGCAATCCACGTTCACGATAGTTGACCGATGTATCCTGCGAAATGTTCCCGGCGCCAACTGTGTTTCAATCTCGCCGAGCGGCTCGCGAAGCATGTACGTGTGCGTACCTGCATGAAGATTGACGTAGTTACCCTGCGCTTCAATCCAATCAACATCTTTCGCCGCAAGAAAAAAAATGCGATTCGGTTCGCGAATAATAAATCGTTGTAAATGCGGCGCGCGCGATTCGCGCACCAGTTCCTGTAAACGCAGAGACATCTCGTCAGCGGATTCCTTCCGCCTCATTTGTTGCATCGCGCGATTCATGGCGGCATCAAATCGCTCCCGATCGAACGGCTTTAGCAAATAATCCAGCGCATGGGTTTCAAATGCGCGAACCGCATACTGATCGTACGCCGTCACAAAAATAAAACATGGAAAGTGTTCGATGCCTATGGCTTCCACAACGCCGAAACCATCCACCTCCGGCATTTGCACGTCTAGAAATACGAGATCCGGCGCGCCCGATTCGATTGCCAGAATCGCTTCAGCCCCGCTCGAACATTCACCCACAATTTGAATTTCATCGTGGCGCGTCAGCATATTGCGAATCGCTGCTCGGGCCAGCGGCTCGTCATCGACAATTAGTGTCCGTATCAGAGCAGCGCCTGTCATCACCGCGCGGATTCCTGAAAAGGAATTTCTATCGCGGCCAGCACTCCGCCACCTTCAGCATCGTCAATTGAGAATCGAAAGGCAGCGCCATACATCCGCTCCAACCGGCTGCGAATATTGGCAAGACCGATTCCCGAAGCAGCCGCTCGGCTCGGACATTCTGCCTGCCAACTGCTTGCCAGTCCGGGCCCGGTGTCGCGAACTTGAAGCCGCAGGAATCCATCGCACCGAGACGCGCTTACTTCGATTCTTCCTGGTTCGGCTTTCATCGCGATGCCATGACGCACCGCATTTTCCACAATCGGCTGCAGAATTAAATTTGGCACCATGGCGTCAAGTGTTTCCCCGCCAAGAGCAAATTGCACAGCTAGCCGATCCGGAAATCGAACCCGTTCAATCTCCAAATATCTCGCGACGAAATCCATCTCGCGACGAAGCGTCACCGTTTCCGCGGAATCCTCAAGCGTCATCCGAAGAAATTCCGAAAGCCTCACCAACATGCGTTGCGCGGCCGCCGGATTTTCCATTTGCAGCGACGAAATCGCATTTAATGTGTTGAAAAGGAAGTGAGGTTGCAATTGCATCTTCAGGGCGTCGAGCTGTGCCTTCAACAACTGCGCTTCCAAGCAAGAAGCCCTCACTTCCTCTTCGCGCAATCGTGATTGATAATCCCGAGCCCGCGCGAGGCCGAGCACCAATCCGGTAACAATCATCCCAGCGAGATAATTTGTCAGTAGGACGAACGAACGGTAACGGAGAAAAGCGCCGAGCCGCCCGCCGGCGATTGGGAAATAAATCGCGACAAGAAAAATACAATGCAGCGCGGGAAACAAAACGCCCGCTTCGATCATGCGGAGTGTGTTCCCAGCTTCATTGCCGCCGTCACGCCTTGGATATTTCCTGGCCCAACGGAGAATGAGCGCCGTCATAGGCACCCATAGTTCCCAGCGCACCAGCTCCCATGTAAGCGCCCGATTCCAGGCAGGCGCATACGGGCCGGAATTGCGATAGGCTGGATACCAGCTGATGGCGTTCAGAAACGCGAATCCGGCGCACGCCACTGCGAACCCGGCCCACGCAGTGATGTTCGCCGAAACACGTTCGCTCGCTATCGATCTCAGGAATTTCCTCCCATGTGACACCCCAGACAAAAGTGCTCCTGCTTATCCACCCTCGGCAGATCCACGAGCCAGCGCTTAGCTTGCTTTTCGCAAGGGGTCTCGGGCAACTCCTTTATCAGGCGTTCCAAGTAATTCGTGGACTTGTCATAATTCCCAAGTCGCCGGTAGCCCTCCGCCAGGCCACCCAAAAGTTCGCAGCGGCTGTGCGTTGGCATCGTATCGAAATAGGATTGCTGCAACTGCAAGACTTTCTCATAATCGCCAACTGCAAGCTCCAGAATGGGCTTGCTATACGCGTCGTCCATCTTGCGGGTAGCGCCGATGTACATCGCCGCGCGCGGAATCCGCGTTTGCACGTCATCGGGATCGAGAGCAATCGCATCCGCCATTTCCTTAGCTCCACGCGAGACCATTGGTTTTCCGTTCGCGTAGTCTCCTTTGCTGATCGTAATTCCGCCGCGAACATAGATGCCCGCGCCATGCCATACCATGGCGGCCGCGTTCTTGGGATCTTTCGCCAGAGCGTCCTCGCACGTTTTCATCGCGCGGTCAAAGCGAACGGTGTCGCCTTCCATACCGGCAAAGAAGTCATCGCGGACGAGACTGTCAAAGCGCTCTTCGGATTTTCGCGACTGCCCCAGAACAATAGCCGTCACAAAAAGTAGCGATATCACGCCCCACGCAATTTTTTTCATTTAAAGCCTCCCCGTGGCAGAGTGAACCGAATCGCCAGTAGCGGCTATTCAAATGTGACAAGCGCGTTAAAACCCGGACGAGCATACTTATATGACGTACGAAAATCGAGAAAGATGTCAGACTGGTAGCAGGCGTAATTCAGTGAAAGAAATTGTGAAGGGCATCAAACCTACTTACAAAACAAGTCTGCATTCCAACGAACGTCTGCGCCAAAGCTTTCGTCCCAGAAAAGTCCGCATTCTATTCGTCGGTGAATCGCCTCCGGCATCCGGCCGATTTTTCTATCACGCAGATTCCGGACTTTACCGCGCGATTCGAGAAGCCTTCGTCAAAGCGTTTCCCAATCTGCGTGAAGCGGATTTCCTAAAATCATTTCGCAACCTCGGCTGCTATCTGGTGGACTTGTGCGAGCTCCCAGTCGATCGTCTGCCACCGAACATGCGAAGAAAATTATGTCGAGCAGGCGAGCCGCATCTCACCAAAACGATTCGCTCGTCGCGTCCGGCAATCGTGGTCACCGTCATCCGGTCAATCGCCCACAATGTGCAGAGAACCGAACATCAAGCAAACTGGTCCGGCCGCCACGTTGAACTCCCCTATCCCGGACGCTGGCTCCGCCATCGAACCGCCTTCATTCGGAAGCTCGTGCCCATCCTTCGCCAATCGTTTACCCCCTAATCTGATAAAGTGCCTGTAAGTCATTGATATCTCCGGGTTGGCCGATGGCGGGCGGTCATCGGCGCCCATTTCAATGAACGGGAACCCGCCCGGAATGTAAGTTTTTCACTCATCCATGCGTATCTCTAAGTGGAAGCGCGGAATAGGCCGGAGGGCATGAACGCATCAGACCAGCTGGAATTGGCTGAATGCATCACCCGAGCCCGGACGGGCGACCTCGAAGCTTGGGGCGAGCTCTACCGGGAATTTGCCGGGCCGATTTTCCGTTTCTGCAGGCGTTCCCTGCACACGCGGGAAGACGCCGAGGACGCGACCACCGAAATATTTATGAAGGTGCATGAAAAACTCGCGCAGTATGATTCCACTCGGCCTTTCCAGGCGTGGCTCTACAAAGTGGCCGCGAACCACTGCTGGGATTCGCTTCGCCGCCGTCGCATCCGCCAGGATTTGGAAACCGAAGGTGTTGAGGAAATGCCGCTCGAGCATCCCGATCCAAGTCAGCTAAATCTGCTGCTCGACGCGCAAAGCACCAAGGAAATGCGCGACGCCCTAAAAAAACTTCCTGCACGGGCGCGAATGGCGCTCGTCCTGCGTTATTACACAGACATGAGTTACGACGAAATCGCGGAAACGCTCGGCGTGCGCCGCAATTTTGTAGGCGTTGTTTTACTGCGCGCGCGCCACCAACTACGCGAAGCACTCACCGGACAATCCATGCAAGGCATCAACGCGGAGCAAACTCCATGAGCCAATTTAACCAACACGCTGGCGGCTCTGATCGCCACTATGACGAAATAACCTGCCTCCAATATCTCGAAGGGCTGCTCGATCGCCCCACCGCGCGCGAACTTTCCGCCCACACCGATCAGTGCACGGATTGCCGCGAACTCATGCACGCTCTCGAGCGCGAATCGCGTTTGCTCAGCAACGCTCTTCGTGAACAGGAAGAAGCGGTGCCCGCGCATTTGCTGGCCGGCCCGGTTCGCGATAAAACTCCGTGGGCCTGGGTCGCTTCTTTCGGCTTGGCCGCCGCCGGCGTTTATTGGCTGTGGACATCTTTCATCAATCCCGCGATGGCACAGGCCAACGAAATAGGGTTTGGCAGTACTGATTTATTGTCGACATTATTTTTTCAAAGTGCACTTTGGAAAGGATGGCCCGAAATGTGGACCTTAATTCAGGGAGCGGCGGTTGTTTCGCTCTCGGTGATTGGCTTCTTCCTGCTGCGCCGCAGCTTGCGCAAGTTCAACACCATCGCAATGGTGATGACGGCGCTGCTCGTCGCGCTTGGAATACCCATGCGCGCTTCCGCCGCCGAAATTCATCGGCACGAAACGCACTACACTCTTCCCGCCGGCGCCGTCGTGAAGGACGACCTCATTGTCTTCGGTGATTCCGTTCAAATTGATGGAACTGTGGACGGCGACTTGATCACTTTCGGCCGCAACTTGACCATCACCGGCCACATAACTGGCGACGTGATTTCTTTTGGCGCCTTCACTCAGATCAGCGGAACCGTGGACGGCAGCGTCCGCAGTTTCTCCAATCAACTCATGTTCCGCGGAAAGATTGGAAAAAATTTGACGGTTTTCACCAACCAGTTGGAAGCCGACCCGCAGTCCACCATCGGCTGGGGCGCGACCTTATTCGTCGGCGGTGAAGCTACGCTCAATGGCCGCATCGAGCGCGGCATCCTGGCATATACCGCGCACATGGACATCAATGGTTTCGTCGGCGGAAATACGATCTTGACGTCGAACGAGAGTTTTACCGTTGGTCCGCAGGCGCAGACAATGGGAAAGATCAGTTACACCGGGCCCGTGCAGCCGGAAGTTTCTAGCAACGCGAAACTCTTCAGCCCGGTTGAGACTACTATCGAAGTTCACAAAATTGATTGGTACGCCGAAAGTACTTACTGGCACAAGCTCTTGTATTGGGGCGCCTCATTCGTCTTCGGCTTGGTGATGCTGCTGATTGCTCCCGGATTTTTCGTGGAAACAGTTCAGAACGTCGAGCGATTTGGAGTGTCGCTCGGTGTAGGTGTGCTTACAATTTTCGCGGTGTTCGTTGTTGCAGTGGCCATTTGTTTCACGATCGTGGGACTCGGCGTCGGCATTTCGACCTTACTGCTCTGGTTCATCGCAATGTACTGCTCGAAGTTGTTCGTCGCTGCATGGCTCGGCCGCAAACTCGTCGGAAAGAATGCCTTCGTCGGCGTGGTCGCCGGCAAGAAGATGTGGCCTGTCCCCTACAAAGGCGCGCTCATTGGCCAGTTTGCATTGGGCCTTCTCTTGCTTGATGTGATACGGATAATTCCGTACGTAGGGTTCTGCGTTGCCGTATTGGCGCAAGTATGTGGATTTGGCGCCCTGGCGCTCACGATCTATCACCGAATACATCCCGGTGTGAGCTCCACAATCGAAGCCGCGCCTGTCACCGCTTAGCCCAGGTCCCGGACGTATCGGTTCCGGAATTTTGCTTCCGCTGCTAAATAATGCCCAGCGGCTTCGCAACTTGCTCCAGAATCTCGCAAGCGCGTTCCAGATCGCTGCGCTTGTGTGTCGCCGTCACAATCGCGCGCAATCGCGCTTTGCCTTCCGCCACCGTCGGAAATCCCACGGCAGGCGCGTAAACTCCCGCATCAAATAATTTTTTCGAGAATTCAAACGCTTTCGCCGCTTCGCCCACATGAATCGGCACAATCGGCGTCTCGCTCGTTCCAAATTTAAATCCGCGCTTCTTCAGTTGACGCTTAAAAAATTTTGTATTCGACCACATCTTCTTAATCAGCCGCTCGCCCTCTTTGGAGTCCAACAGCGTGAACGCCGCTATGCACGCCGCCGCCGAAGCCGGTGGATGCGAAGTGGAAAATAAAAATGGCCGCGCCCGTCGGTACAGAAAATCAATTAAATCGCGCGACCCACAAACGTATCCGCCCATCACGCCAATCGCTTTGCTCAGCGTTCCCACTTGAATATGCACGCGCCCATGCACGCCTGCATAATCCACCGTGCCGCGCCCATTTTTTCCCAGCACGCCCGACGAATGCGCATCGTCAATCATCATGATGCAATTATATTTTTCCGCCAGATCGCACAGCTTCGCAAGAGGCGCGATGTCTCCATCCATCGAAAATACACCGTCCGTGATCAGCAATTTGTGTCCCGGCCAATTTTCAGTTTCCTTGCAGATGCGCTCGCAATCCGCCACATCCTTATGCTTGAAAACTTTTATCGTCGCGCGCGAAAGCCGGCACCCATCAATAATCGACGCATGATTCAATTCATCCGAAATAATTAAATCTTCCTTGCCAAGAATCGCAGAAACTGTTCCTGCATTCGCCGTAAATCCGGACTGAAAAACGACGCACGCTTCCGTGCCTTTAAATTTCGCAATCTGCTCTTCCAATTCCATGTGCAGCGTCATCGTTCCGGCAATCGTTCGCACCGCGCCCGCGCCCGCTCCGTATTTCTTCACCGCGTCTATCGCCGCACGCTTCAAAGCCTTGTTCGTCGTAAGTCCAAGATAATTATTTGAACTGAGGTTGATCACCTCGCGCCCGTCAAATGTGGCTACGGGCTTCTGCTCGCCATCCAGCACGTGCAGCTTCGTGTAAAGCCCCTTAGCCTTCAGCTCCTCAATTTGATCGTGAAGATACGAAAGCGGATTTTGCGGTGTAGTCATAAGACGCCCCTTAAATATTTTATTAGCTCGTCCGATTTTTGAAAATCAATTTGCGAGTAATCCGCCCGATGTAACACAGGCTTCAGCCTGTGGAAGTTGCCCTGCTTATTCCCGCCATCATTCCAAGATCCTCAAGCAAATCTCAGCGCGGCACGCCATTCGGATAAAACAAAACTTTCCCCGGCAGTCCGCCTTCCAACATCTTGAACGCGTCGGCAAACTTATCCAGCGGCAACCGCTCCTTGAATAGCAGCTCCAAATTTAGTTTCCCCGACTTCAGCAAATCCGTCATCTGCACCCACGTCTCAAACATTCGCCGCCCGAAAATTCCGTGCACCGTTGCACCCTTAAAAATAATATCGTTCACCAAATCCAATTCAACAGGCTTTGACGGTATCCCCAACAATGACGCTCTTCCCCCCGCCCGCAGCATCTGAAATCCTTGCCGAATCGCCACCGGATGTCCGCTCATCTCCAGCAACACGTCTGCGCCCGATCCGCCCGTCGCCTCAATCACTTGCTCCACAACATTTCCCGCCGAAGGATCCAGCGCCTCATCCGCGCCCATTCGCAGCGCCATCGCGCGCCGTTCCGCATTCACTTCCGTCGCAAAAATTTTTGACGCGCCGCACGCTTTCGCCACGGCAATCGCCATCAGTCCAATTGGTCCCGCGCCCGTCACCGCCACAGTCTGCGCCGCGATCGGTCCCGACAGTACCGTGTGCACCGCATTCCCCAACGGATCCATGATCGCGCCATAATGTTCCGGAATCGCTGGATCGATTTTCCAAATATTCGCCGCTGGAATGCTCACAAATTCCGCGAAGCATCCGTTCTCATCAATCCCAATAATTTTCAAATTCTGGCAAACGTGCAGCTGCCCCATGCGGCACTGACGACAATGTCCGCAGTTCACGTGCATCTCCGCGCTCACAAATTCGCCCGGCCTCGCCAGGATCGGATTCACATCCGACCCAACCTTCTCCACCACGCCGCAAAATTCGTGGCCAAACGTCATCGGCGGCTTAATCCGCGAAGCCGACCATGGGTCCCACGCGTAAATGTGCAGGTCGGTTCCACAAATAGAAGCCGCGCGCACGCGCACCAGCACATCATTCGGCCCAATCGTGGGAACCGGAACATTTTCCAGCGCTGCGCCGCGCTCCGCGCGCGGTTTTCTCAATGCCTGCATCGTGCCAGTCGTCATTTTGTATTTTGCCCCAGTAATTCAGCGGGCTTAGGATGGTAGCACAGCGCCCAACGCGCTTGCTATTTCGACGGCGGCGCAGGAACGCGCTTCAGCACGCCGACGGATTCAAGTGCTTGCAAGTATTCAAGAACGAGCTCCGGTGCAACCGCTCCGTACTCTGCCGAAACGTCTTCAGTTATTTCCTGCACGTCGCGTTTGCCATCGACGAAGTTCAACGTTTCGTAAGCGTATTCTTCGCCCGCGCCCCATAATCCCTGATACTCCAGAAGTTTCGGGCGCGGAAGCTTTTTCGCCGCAAGGTGGTCCATCAGATAATCGTAACCAAAGACCGTCATTGGTCCCTTTGGTGAAGCATTGCGTTGAAACACTTCGGTGTTTTTCTTGTTCTGCAAATCCCGGACCTCGTCAGCACTGAATGGACCGGCAACATCGGTGTCCAGCCAGGGCTTGTAACTATAGCCGCTCCACATTTTCAGATATGAATCTATTTCGTTCTTTGTTGAATCGTCTAGCGGTGCGAAGCGTTCAATGGAGGCCACCGCAGCCCGTTCGTATGAAAGACGGAGAATCGGGCGGACAACGTGATCAGTCGAACTCAGTTGGCTGACGCGGCGTGTGAGGTTACCGATGCGAACCAAGCTCTCCCGTTCCACAATTGAAAGAACTTCCGGCACATTCTTCGCGCCCATCCCCGCCAAAAAATATCCACTAGCCGCTCCAATAAACGCCGCTCTCTTCAATTTCGTCGGATCAATATTCGCCGACGTATCCCCATTCGTGTGAATGTACCGGTCCGGCCAATCATTCAAATAAATCGCCGGAATTCGGAACGATCCTTCCTGATAAACGTCGTGGTCGCTTCCCATCGTGTAATCCGCGAACTCAGCCTGTAGCGCTTCCTTCCCGCCTTCCGCCGAAACAAATGGATAAAGCGCCGCGCCGGTGCTCGCATAAAGATCGCTCTCGCGATTCACAAAATCGCCAAACGCTTCGCCAACGTCATATACAAACGATGGCAAACTCATCGGCCCTCGCGTCACATGAAAAATCGCTTTCGTCGCCGGCCCGCCGCCAACCATATCCATGTGCACCACGGCTTTAATTCGCGACGCGAATTCCGGCCGCGCATTCAACAGCGTGGTCGTGCCTTCAATTTCCGGCGGCCAAATAAATCGCAACGTCCGCGCCGGACGCGCCAGCTTTCCTTCCGTAATTAATTTCTGCAAAGTGCGCGCCACTTCCAGAATCGTCACGCATCCGCTGGCATTGTCATTCGCTCCGGGCCGCTGATGATCCAAATGACAACTAAACGCAATTTCCTGGTCGCGCAATTTCGGATCAGCGCCCGGAATCGTTGCCGTAACAATTTCGTATGCACCGGAATGTTGTCCGGCCTTCACCACCGCATGTAATCGAATCGTCTCGCCATGCGCCAACCGCGCCCGCAAACCCCGCGCCGTCTTCAGCGACGCCATAAACGCAAACGCCTTCACCAGCGCAAAACTTTCCAAATGTCCCCAGCGAATTAAATTTTCATCCTCTCCCTGCCAAGCTTGCGGCTGATTCAACGCGTAGCTAACAATTCCCGCCGCGCCGTGAATTTCCACCGCCAAATGTTGCACTGCTCCCGGCTGCGCCGCCGCCAACACAATCTTTCCGCGCACATCCTTTCCCGCGTAATCCGATTCCTTCGTCCCATCGCCTACATCCACCAAATCCGCCGTCACATCCGCGCTCTCGCTATCCTCAGCGAGCGTCACCGGCATCGCATCCCAACTCGCCAGTCGCACCGCTGGACTCCACTTCCCATCCTTCTCCTGCATCTCCCACAGTTCCGCGAAATCAGCATCCCATGGCGGACGCGATCGCTGCGTCCCGTAAAATATTTTTCCATCCGCCGGAAATTCCAGAATTTGCACATCGCTCAATCCATAAGCCCGCGCCCGTTCCGCCACCAACTCCGCCGCGTCATGAAATCCTCGCGATCCCCGCACGCGATGGAATCGCACAATCCCTTCCAAATTTCGTTTCGCCGTCTCGCCCGATAATTCCTGATCCAGCGCTCCCACTTCCGCCGCGCTCAACAAAGGGGGTTTCTGCGCATCAGCCGCCGGCGACGAATGTTGCGCACCCAAAGACCGCGCAAATAAAAAAATCATTGCCATCAATACTCCACACGAAATTTTCGCAAATGCTCGCAACGAATTCCTCACTATTCCTCCTAAACAAAATCTATTCCGGCCAACCAAATCAGGCGCGCATCCGATCCGCCGTCGTAGGGGCGGGTCTGCGACCCGCCCGCTCTCACGCGAAACAAATCGCGCTCATTCTACGCTCGTTCCAATCACATTTCGTGAAACGCCAACGATTTCGCAGCGTCGGCTTGTCCTGAGGAACGAAGGGCATCTTGCCGGCTCTTTTGCCGCCCTCACGCATCTCCGCACCAAATTTCACCACCGCACCACCTCAGCTTCCGATACAATTCCGCCACGCCGCGAATCCATCCGCGGCATTCACCGGAGGAACAGCGTGAGCTTTTCCGAGCGTTGGCAGGAAATTCGCACCGGCTTCGAGCGTCCCTTCTGGGTCGCCAACATCAGCGAACTTTTCGAGCGCCTTTCCTATTACAGCGTTCAAGCTGTCCTCGCGCTCTACTTGGTCAAAAGCCTTCACTTCGCCGACGCGCAAGCCGGCGATCTAATCGGCTACTTCGGCGCAGTCGTTTGGTTCCTTCCAATTTTTGGCGGCGCGCTCGCCGACCTCCTCGGGTTTCGCCGCACTCTAGCCTTCGCATATTTAGTTCTCACAATCGGATATTTCCTTCTCGGCTCGCTGAACGCGCCCTTCATGGCGCCGATGCGCGCCATCATGACCATGCCGCATCTCCTACTTCTGATTTTGCTCATTCCCGCGCTCGGTCCCGCAATCGTAAAACCATGCGTCGTCGGAACCACCGCGCGCGCCTCCAAGGAAAATGTCCGCTCGATCGGCTACTCGATTTACTACACGCTGGTAAATGTCGGCGGCGCGCTTGGCCCATTGCTCGCATCCGTCATCGGCCCGAAGTACGGCGAAGCAAATGTCTTCCGCCTCGCTTCGGTGTTTGTTTTCATAATGTTTTTATTCGTTCTGTTTTTCTTCAAAGAGCCAACGCGCACCGCGGCGGCATCCGGCGTCGGACTCGTCGCCACCATGCGCAATTTCGTCACCGTCGTATCAAATATCCGGTTCATGACGTTCCTGCTTATCTTCTCCGGCTTCTACATCGTCTTCTGGCAAATGTATATCGCGCTTCCACTTTATTTTTCGCGCTTCGTATTTCCCGCCGCCAACGTGCCGCGCATTCTCAGCACTGAAGCCATCGCGGTAATCTGCCTACAGGTTGCAGTCGCTTATGCCATCCGGAAAATTCCAACCTTCGCCGCGATGACGTTAGGAATTGCAATCGCCGGCGCATCCTGGCTGATTCTCGCCGTGCACACCAGTCCATGGGCCGCAGTAGCGGCGCTCGCAGTTCTCGCATTAGGAGAAATGATTCAAGCCGCGCGCTACTACGAATATATTTCGCGCCTCGCGCCCGTCGGCCAACAAGGCACCTACATGGGATTCGCGTTTCTTCCCATCGCAATTGGTTTTCTAATCGGCGGAAAAATTGGCGGACGAATGGTGCACTATTTCGGCGACGTTGTCGGAACTCCGCGTACGGTCTGGCTGGTAATCGCGGGAATCGGATTTGCGACGGCAGCGCTCATGCTCGTATTCAACGCGTTCGTGAAGCCGCTCCAGGAAGCCAAACCTTGAATCGCGCGGTACGCGGCTTCGCCGTTGGATGTCTGACGCTTGCCAGTGCGTGGACAATTTTCGCCGCCGCACAAAAATCCTCGCCGCCGACGCCAAAATCCGGCCCGTCCGTAATCAACCCAGCAGCAGTCGCTTCCGGCCAAAAAATCTACGCGAAGCAATGCGAAATCTGCCACTACGCTACAAGCAAGGCGAAAAAAATCGGACCCGGCCTCGCCAACATTTATCCCGGCGGAAAATTTTCAAATGGGAAAAAAGTGGACGACGCCGCAATGCGCGTATGGATTGAATCCGGAGGAAAAGACATGCCGGGATTTAAAGAGACGCTGAAGCCCAACGAAATCCGAGATTTACTCGCCTACCTTCGTACCCTCTAAGAATCTCTTCGCGCCAAAAACAAAAACCCTCAGGCAATTTCGGAATCGGCTCATTCCTTTTAACAGGAATCGCAAATTCTCAAATCACCCGAGGGCTTCTAATCGATAAGCAGGCCGCGGCGAAATGCACTCGGGGACACTTCGTCGCCGTCGCAGGCGAAAGAGTGCGCCCAAGCGAGCCGCCCGATATTTTCTGCCGGCAGCGCCGCGCCAAAACTAGCTCAAAATCGCGTCTTTGAAAGCCTTCGACGCGCGCAAGCGCACTACTGTCTTGGCTTTGATCTTGATCGCTTCGCCGGTTTGCGGATTGCGGCCCATGCGCGCCTTGCGGTGCGCCTTCACCGCGCGGCCGATGTTCGGAATCACAAACTTGCCCGCGCCGCCTTTGCATTCTTTCACTGCCAGCGCCAGCAATTCGTCAAAGAATGCGACGATGTGCTTCTTTGAAACTGGCTTTTCTTTGGTGCTCAACTTCTCGGCCAGCGTGGCCACAATCTTGGACTTGCTCATTGGCTTTGCCATCTATATCAAATCTCCTTCTCAAGTGGTTTGGGTTTGGTTCTGACTGCGCAGGATTGATCCTGCAACCGCATGAACTATAGCCACACTTTCACTGCAAGGCAAGCGGAAAGGTGAAAATACCCAAAGAAAATGCGGTCTCCCGCGTTGCTCTCCTGCAATCGACAATCTCCACTCGTCTCTCACCCGTTGTGCTACGCTCATATGTCCTAATTCTTTATAGTTCCGGAAACCGGAAATTAGAGATAGACTCAGCCCAGTTGCAGCGCTCTCAAGTTCCGTTCGCCGCTCAGCATACTGATTAAGCTGCCCTTAAGGGATGTCGCTCTAAATTTAAGTTTCAAGAAATGATTTGTGATAGCTAATCGTGTGAACCAGATTTTGCCTCCGCCTTGTAAAGAAAAGAAATTTGCTCTGGAAACTGAAGAGGATAAATGACGAAGGTCATTCTCGTTAATCCCGCGAATTCCACAATGGGATACAGCATCATTACTCCCAGGTGGCTATTCGTGCTCGCGATGGCGACTCCGGTTGACCTCGTCGGCAACCCGACTCTCGTTGACGAATCAATTTCTCGATTTGATGCCAGCATCGTCGAACCCGGCGACATCGTCGGAATTGGAATCAGCACCGGAAATTGTCAGGCTGGATATCGCGTTTTGGCCGAGTGCAAGAAAAAAGATGCGACAGTAATCGTCGGCGGAATTCACGCGACAATTTTTCCGGACGAACCGCTCGAGATGGGCGCGGATGCCGTTGTCACAGGAAATGGCGACGTCGTTTGGAGCAAAGTCGTCAAGGACGCGCTAAGCGGCACTTTGCAGAAACAATATGTTGGCGGCCGCGTTCCCGGCGAACAACTTTTGAAAGCGCGCTGGGACATTCTGGATCCGCGGCAATATATGTTCGCAACAATCCAAACCGTCGCGGGATGCCCGGAAAATTGCAGCTTCTGTTCCGTCTGGGTCACCGACGGACGTCAACCGCGCCAGCGCCTGACCGATAAAATCATTGAAGAAGCAAACGAATTATACGATCGCGGTTTCCGCTACATCGTTTTCGCCGACGATAATTTCAATCCCTCAACTCTTGGCCGCATCGCTCGCGAGAAAAGTCCCGGCATCCGAAAAGATCTCGAGCGAATCCGTGAGGAACGTATGAAGTTTTTTGACGAATACGACCGCTCCGTTCCCAAGGATTTATTCGCGTTCACGCAGATGACCTGCGAAGCCACCAGCGACCCTGAATACCTTGCGGCGATGTACAAAAAAATGCGCATTCGCGCCGCGCTCGTCGGCGTCGAATCGTTTTCCGAAGAAGGACTGAAATCCGCGAACAAAACCTGGAATCCAGTTGGCGAAAAAATGGTTGAGACGATTGAAACAATTCAGGACGCCGGAATCATGGTGCTCAGCTCAATCATTTGCGGACTGGAAACCGACACGATTGACACGATTCGCACCATGCGAAATTTCGCACTGGAATCCGGAACGGTTCTCGCTCAATTCACTTTCTATCATCCGTATCCCGGAACCAAAGATTTCCACGAATTCACCAGCGACATTAAAAATCTCGCAAAAGTGGATTTCAAGCCGAAGCACAAATCCAAAATGTTGGAAGAACGTTTCTGGCTAAAAGCCATTAATGAAAATGACGTGATGGTTCATCCCAATATTGCCAAGACCGATTTAAAAATTGAAAACAAAAAGTGCTGGGATCAATTTTATTCCATTCGCGAATCCGTCAAACGCACGCAGCGAAGCCGGCTCACAAAAAAATGGCCGATTCCCGCGAAAATTACTTACCTTATGTTGTGCATCGCGTTCCGGCGAATTTATGGCGGACAGGGAATGCAAGCTGATGGCGTTCAAACCAGAAAATTCAGCCTGTTCACCAAAGCGATTATGAAACTCGGCGTGAAATTTTATAATCACTACTACCGCACAGATAAGCTCACCGTCAGTCTTCCCATCGCAGGCTCGTAATTTTTCTATAATCCTCACTGTGTTATTCTCGACGTTCGTCAAATATTAGGAGCCGATATGCCCAACTTTCACGAACAGGAAATTAAATTTCAGCGCGCGCTCGGAATGAAGCGCAAGCCGGTTGCCGTCTCATTTCTGGACGCGATCCCAGCCGGAATCACCGCATTCACCGGCACGATGCCATCCGGTTGCAGCTTCTGGCGATTGGCCGCGGAAGGCGCGTCGTTCTACACCGTTCCCGCGGACCACTTCAATTGCGCCGTGGGAAGTTACACGCACAATATTCCGCTTTCGCCGGAGCGCGAAAAAGAAACCGAGCAAACGCTCGGCCTGATGTTTCAAGTCGGCTACATCAAACCGGAAGAAGTTGCTGGAATTCCGCGCCTCGCAAAAACTCCCGCGGCAATTCTTTATTCGCCGCTCGGCATAAGCACTGTTGATCTGAAAAATTCGGAAAGCGCCGTTCTTTTTGCGCTAAAACCTTCCGCTGCAATGCTCCTGAACGAAGCTGCGATTCGCGCGGGGGCTGGCGGCGCAACTCCGGCGATGGGCCGTCCGACTTGCATGGGGCTTCCGCTCGCGCTCGATCGCGGCACACAAACGAGTCTCGGCTGCATCGGCAATCGCACTTACACCGGGCTCAACGACGACGAGCTTTACATGATCATCGCCGGCAAGGATCTCGAACACGTCGCAAATTCGCTCGACGAAATTGTCGGCGCAAACAACGCGCTGCAGGAATATGCAAAAGGCCGGCGGACGGCGATCGCTACAGCGTAATCGCGCCACGCCAAATTCCGCTCAACAAGCTTTAAAATAAAACGCCCTCAATTTTCGAGGGCGTTTTTATTTTCCGCAGCGTCGCCGTTTCTACAGTTCGCTCAGTCCCTGATAAAAATGCGCCATCGCGCGGATGCCGCCGAAATAATTTTCCAGTGACAAATGTTCGTCCGGCGCGTGCGCATTTTCGTCCGGCAATCCGAATCCGATGAGCACGCACGGCACTTTAAATGTGTCATGCATTTGCGTGACGAACGGAATCGATCCGCCTTCGCGAATAAAAACCGCGCGCTTTCCAAATCCCTTTTCCAGCGCCTTGTGCGCCACTTCAAAAAATGGATGCGTGAATGGCGCAACCCACGGTTTGCCCGTGCTGTGCACGGTAAATTTCATCGTCACCGTTTTCGGCAACAATGTCCGGATATATTTTTCCACCTGCTTGGTAAT